>JABZIV010000036.1 GCA_015258095.1 Lachnospiraceae bacterium | reverse complement strand
CAATGTGTTTAATGCACAATTCGATTGAAAGGAGAAATTAAGATGTCTTGTACAACGATTTTGGTAGGAAAAGATGCAAGTTATGACGGCTCTACGATGATTGCAAGAAATATGGATTCCGGTTCGGGAGAGTATACGCTAAAGAAGATGATCTCCGTTTCCGGAAAGAATCCGCCAAAGAAGTATAGAGCAGTCCTGTCCCATGTGGAGATTCCTCTCCCGGAGAAGGCACTTGATTACATCTGCTTTCCCAATGTCTTGACAGAAAATGGAATCTGGGCAGGCGCCGGAACCAACAGTGCCAATGTTTCCGTTTCCGCAACGGAAACCATCACCAGTAATGATCTTGTTCAAGCTGCCGATCCTTTGGTTGTACTCCATAAGGAAGGAAGAAAAGAGATTCCGGGCGGGATTGGAGAAGAGGATATGGTGAGCCTTCTGCTTCCTTATATTCATTCTGCAAGAGAGGGCGTTATTCGACTGGGAGAACTCTTGGAAAAGTACGGCACTTATGAAATGAACGGCATTGCCTTTTCCGACACGAAGGAAATCTGGTGGCTGGAAACGATTGGAGGGCATCATTTTATTGCCAAGAAGGTGCCGGATGATTCTTATGTCATGATGGCGAATCAGCAGGGAATCGATCATTTTGATCTGGATGATGCTTTCGGGAAACAGAAAGAACATATCTGCTCGAAGGATTTACGGGAATTTATGGCGGAACATCACCTGAATCTCTCCTTTGATCCCGAATTTAACCCGAGGGATGCCTTCGGAAGCCACACCGATGCCGATCATGTTTATAATACGCCGAGAACCTGGTATATGTTGAAAACATTGAATCCCCATACTTTCCGCTATGAAGGAGAGGAAGCCGACTTTACGCCTGTTTCCGACGATATTCCCTGGAGCATGGTTCCGGAGAAGAAGATCAGCCCGATGGATGTGAAATATGTACTGTCTTCGCATTATCAGGGCACAAAATATGATTGCTACGGAAGACATGGCGATACAAGTCACCAGGGGCAGTTCCGTCCGATTGGAATCGAGAGAACCTGTTTCCTGTCTTTGCATCAGAATAGGGAAGAAAAACTGAAGGAAGTGGAGTGCATTACCTGGTTGGCTTTCGGAAGCAATGCTTTCAATGCCATGGTTCCGCTGTTCTCTTCTGTGGATAAGATTCCGGCTTATTTTGCGACAACGAAGAAGGACGTCAGCACAGACAGTTTTTATTGGAATAATCGTTTGATTGCCGCGTTAACCAATGCGTCCTATCTGAACAGCCGTTTTCATGTAGAACGTTATCAGAATGCGGTACAGTCCAGAGCCTATCAGCTCATTGAAGAATGCAAGAAGGAAGTTACAAAAAAGAAGAGAACTACAGCAGAAATCAAAGCGATGCTGGAGGAATGCAATGAGAAAATTGCCCGTATCGTAAGACAGGAGACAGCCGATGTACTGGATAAAGTTCTTTTTGAGGCGAGCATTGTGATGAAGAACAGCTATTCCCGCTCGGATGCCTAAAACGCATCGCTGGGCGGATTTTGAGCAAGCGAAAGGAACTTGTAAAGGATAGTCAGAGAAAGACCGATAGAGCCGGAGGAGACCGGCTATCGGTCTTTTTTTATGCTTCTCGGAAACGGTTTAGATCGGATTACAGATAAACAGGGGTAGGACAGAACGCCCTCTTTCTTTCTCTACTTTAGGACAAAATTACAAGTAGAAATAAAACATGAAAAGAGTTATAAATATACTTAATAAATATTTATACAAAAAAGCTTGGAGATAAATTACATTTCTGGTGATTATTGTTATTTGTTTATTTTCAATGCTTTGAAAACGTGCTATAATCCAGATACCAGACGTAGGAGATTCTTTTTAATCATTACAATTTTCTATAATCTGGATTTAGCTGCAGAGATAAATCCTGGATGTGGTGAGGTATTAAGATGATCAAGAAGGAAATGATTGCTATGCTTTTGGCCGGTGGACAGGGTTCACGCCTTGGAGTGCTTACAAAGAATGTTGCAAAGCCGGCAGTATCTTTTGGCGGGAAGTATTCTATTATTGACTTTCCCTTGAGCAATTGCATCAATTCCGGGATAGACACCGTCGGTGTTTTGACACAATACCAGCCGCTCCGACTCAATGCCCATATCGGGATAGGAATACCGTGGGACCTCGATAGAAACAGAGGAGGTGTGACGGTACTTCAGCCGTATGAATCTTTGAGAGATACAGGTTTTTACTCTGGTACAGCAAATGCCATCTATCAGAATATCGCCTACATAGAAAACTATGATCCCGAATATGTTTTGATTTTATCCGGAGATCATGTCTACAAGATGGACTATGAGGTGATGCTGGAATATCATAAGGCGATGAAGGCGGATTTAACCATTGCCTCTATGCCGGTACCCATGGAGGAAGCCAGTCGCTTCGGTATCACAGTGACGGATGAGCATGGAAGGATTATGGATTTCCAAGAAAAACCAAAAAATCCGAAGAGCAATTTGGCGTCCATGGGAATCTACATTTTCAATTGGAAAGTATTGAGGGAAGCCCTGGTAAAGAATAGGGATGTTCCGGACTGTGATTTTGGAAAGCATATTATACCGTATGTTTTTCAGAAAGAAGGAAGGATTTATGCCTACGAATTCAATGGCTATTGGAAGGATGTGGGAACACTTCAGTCCTACTGGGAATCCAATATGGAGCTCATTGCATTGATACCGGAGTTTAACTTATACGAAGAGTACTGGAAGATTTATACCCAGACCGAGAACGCGGCACCGCAGTATATCTCAGAACATGCGCATGTTGAACGATCCATTATTGCGGAAGGTTGTGAGATTCACGGGGAAATTTACAATTCCGTCATCGGCCCGAGGGTAACAGTGGAACGCGGGGCAGTCATAGCAAACAGCATTATTATGGAGAACACAGTCATTTCGGAAGATGCCCACATCGACCAGGCTGTGGTGGCAGAGAATGTAACAATCGGAAAAGCTTGTATGATTGGTGTTGGAGAATACCAGGAGTCAAGTTATGACAGCAGGGTTTATTGCTCGAATCTTGCGACCATCGGGGAGAATTCCCTGATACCGGATGGGGTAAGAGTGGGGAGAAATACAGCAATATTTGGACTGACTGAACTTTCCGACTATCCAGATGGAAGCCTTTCCAGCGGAGGGGTGATTATCAAGGAGGAGGAAAGACTATGAGAGCTATAGGAATTATACTTGCAGGCGGTAACAATAAGAGGATGCATGAGCTTTCGAATAAGAGAGCGATTTCCGCCATGCCGGTAGCGGGAACTTATCGTGCAATTGATTTTTCCCTTTCGAATATGTCTAACTCTCATATTCAGAAAGTTGCGGTACTGACACAATATAACTCTCGCTCTTTAAACCAGCATCTATCCTCTTCCAAATGGTGGGATTTTGGAAGAAAACAAGGAGGGCTTTTTGTTTATACCCCGACCATTACCGCGGAACATGGGGATTGGTTCCGGGGAACGGCAGATGCACTCTATCAGAACCTTGTTTTTTTACAGTCATCTCATGAACCTTATGTGATTATTGCAGCAGGAGATGGGGTATATAAACTTGACTACAACAAGGTGCTAGAATATCATATCGAGAAAAGAGCGGACATTACCGTCGTTTGCAAGTCGATGGAGACGGAGGACGATGTATCCCGCTTCGGCTGTCTGAAGATGAATGAAGACAGTCGCGTTGTGGATTTTGAAGAGAAACCTGTCTATACGGATGCCAACATTATATCCTGCGGCATTTATATTATTCGTAGAAGGCAGCTGATTGAACTCTTGGAGAAAGCCCACGATGAAGATCGCTATGATTTTGTAAAGGATATTCTGGTTCGCTATAAGCATCTAAAGCGAATCTACGGTTATAGACTGAATACTTATTGGAGCAATATTGCTTCTCTGGAGTCCTATTACAAGACGAATATGGACTTCTTAAAGAGAGATGTTCGGGATTATTTCTTTAAGCAGGCTTCTGGAGTTTATACAAAATTGGCCGACAACCCGCCTGCTAAGTACAATCCGGATTGCAATGTACATAACTCCATTGTAGCAAGCGGCTGTATTATTAACGGAACAGTGGAGAACTCTGTTCTTTGCCGTAAAGTCTACATTGGAAACAACTGTATCATTCGAAATTCGGTAATCCTGAATGATGTGTATATCGGAGATAACAGCGTTATTGAACATTGCATCGTGGAGAGCCGGGACACCATTCGCGCCAATACAACCTACATTGGAACACCGGAGAATATCAGAATCGTCATCGAGAAAAATGAAAGGTATACCATGTAAAAAGGAAGGAGTATCATGGAGGTTACAGATGTACGGGTTCGCAAGGTTGACAAAGAAGGTAAGATGAAGGCCATTGTTTCGATTACTTTTGACGAGGAATTTGTTATTCACGACATTAAGGTTATTGAAGGAGAGAAGGGCTTATTTATCGCTATGCCTTCCAGAAAAACAACGGACGGGGAATACAGAGACATCGCTCACCCTATCCGCTCGACCACGAGAGAATTATTGCAACAAACTATTTTAGAGAAGTATCAGGAAGACGCTGAAGGAGAGGGCGCTGAGCTTTGACTTTAGTGTTTCCTTACCCGCACAAAAAGCCACTAAGAGGAATCCTCTCTTAGTGGCTTTTTGTCGTTTATGTAATTCACTATTTAAAATTATCTGATTATACTCTACAATATTTCTGACGAAATAAGCTATAAGGAGTATGCTGTCCGCTTGAAAGGTGGATTGTTCTAGGGAAGGGAAGTACAGTAAAGATGAACAAGATAACAGAAAACAGAATACGTTTCATCTATTTCTTGTTTCTGGTTTTTATTGCCATTTTTATTATCATAAGCTCCTTGCGGGAATATTACAGACTTGGATTCGGAGAGCAAAAATACGAAGTACTGGATACAGGATGGCAGAGAGTTCTTCCGGACGGTTCAAAGAAGACGCTATACGCTTCGGAAGATATGGTCTTGATTGATGACCTCCTGATTGAGCGGAAATTACCGGATACTGTCCCTTACAACTTAAATACGTTATATGTTCGGACCGTTCATCAGGATCTCACGGTCTGGATCGATCGAAAAATTGTCTATAACTTTACTTATAAGGATATTCCTCCTTTTAACAGTAAGATTCCGCCCTTGTATTGGGTGCGTATCCCGATACAGAAGGATCAGCTTGGAAAAGAGATTCGCATAGAGTTTCGCGGGAGAGCGAGAAGTGCGGAGAATACTCTGAAGGGAATCTACCTTGGAGAGGATACTTCTATTATCTGCGCGCTTTTAAAGAAGAATCTGATGCAGATTCTGTCTGCGCTCAGCTTGATTTTTATGGGAATAGGACTCTTAGTAGAGTATTTGATTTTAGACAGAAAACAAGGCACGGAAAAAGGGTCTTATTATTTAGGAATTACGCTCACCTTTATAGGGATTTGGATGGGAAGCCAGATTGATGTGCGACAGCTTCTCTTTAATAACATTCTCCTGCTTTGGAATATGGAGTATCTCTCTTTGATTATGATTCCGATTCCGGCACTTCTCTTTGTCAACAAGATGGAACGCGGGATTTGTCAGAAGGAACTCTATTCTCTCTGTCTCTTTATTGCGCTTTGTGATGTCTTTATTATTACTTCGGCAGGAATCGGCGTATACAGTTTTGTGGAGCTGAATCTTCTGGTTGACTTTTTGATTCTGCTTACCTGCATTGCTATTGCACGGAGCTTTTTTGTGATTCGTGTAAAGGATATCGATTTGTTTAAGGATCTGACCTGGATGATCGGTGCAGGAAGCACCTTGATTTCTTTCTCGATTATTGAACTGCTCTCTTTCTTCCTGAATGGCTATGAGAATCAGGGAAGATTCTTATCTGTGGGGAGTGTGATTTTTGCCTTCCAGATGATTCACATGCAGAGCATGGAGTACAATAAGATTCAGGCGGAAAAAAATAAGCTGGAAGTGGCAGATAAAGTGCAGTCCGAATTTTTGGCGAATATGTCTCATGAAATTCGCACACCGATTAATACGGTTATCGGCATGAACGAGATGATTCTTCGGGAAAGTCATGATGATACCGTTCTTGGCTATGCGCGGAATATTCAATTTTCAGGAGAGAATCTTTTATCTCTGGTAAATGATGTGCTGGATTTTTCGAGAATCGAATCCTCCGGTATTAAGTTGGTGCCGAAACCGTATGAACTTGCCCAGCTTCTGCATGAACTCAGTAATACGGCGCGGTTTAAAGCGGAGTGGAAAGAGTTACATTTTTCCATCATCGTGGATGAAGATGCGCCGGCAGTGCTTTATGGTGATATTTTCCGTGTAAGAGAGGTTCTATCCAATCTTTTGGATAATGCCATTAAGTATACGGATACGGGGACGGTTACCCTTTCGCTTACCTTCCGTACCATGGAAAAGGAAGAGATGCATCGTGCGGAGGAAGAGCAGATTCCGGATGGATATTTTACGGATTCGGAGGAGGAACCGCCCGAGTATGCGCATCCTGTAGAGATGCAATTTATGGTTAAAGATACCGGTATTGGTATCAGTGAAAAAGATCAGAACCTGGTATTTCAGAAGTTCCAAAGGGTGCATTCCGGTTGGAGAAAGAATATACAGGGAACCGGTTTGGGATTACCGATTACAGAGTATTTGGTGCGCATCATGCATGGGCATATTGAACTGAAGAGTGCTCTTGGCGAGGGATCCTGCTTTACCGCATTTATTCCGCAGTACCGTTTAAATGAAGAAGCGGTTGGAAATTTTGAAGAACGGTATAAGAAGCAGAAGGGAAAGAAGCAGGAATATAACAAGGGATTCATTGCGAAAGATGCGAAGATTCTTCTCGTCGATGACAATGAGCTGAATTTGCAGCTTGTGAAGAATCTTCTGAAACGTACAGAAATTCAAATCGATTTTGCCTATTCCGGAGAAGAGTGCATCGAAAAGTTAAAGACCACCACTTATGATATTGTCTATCTGGATCATATGATGGCCGGAATGGACGGAATGGAGACTTTAAAGAAAATCAGGGCACTTTCCATTGAAAACCGATATGGAAAAGCGATTCCGGTCATTGCTTTCTCTTCCAGTGTATATCTTCTGGAAGAACAAAATGGCAGCGGTGTTCATTTTGATGCGTATTTGTCTAAGCCGGTAAACAGTAGTGAACTGGATAAGAGTCTGTATACTTTCCTGCCGGAGAATCTCATCCGGAAAAGAAGTAACGAGGAATATTTTGAAGCGGAGATGAAACGACATAATATTCCCAGTAAAGAGGAGAAAAGCAGCCTCTTGAATCGGGAAACCGGTTTGGCATACTGTATGCAGGACGAAGAAGTCTATCGTGAAATTCTGACTCTGTTTAAAGAGAACTGTAAGGTGAAAATGGAGGAGTTGGAAGGGGCGTATGCGTTACCGGATTATGCGAAGTACAGGCTCTATTCGCATGGCTTGAAGACAACCGCCCTTACGGTTGGTGCAGTAGTACTTTCCGAGTATGCGAAGAAGATGGAGTATGCGGCGAAACGAATCGTAGAGGGAGTTGAAAAAGAAGAAGCAATGCATTATATTCGATACAATCATAATGCATTTATACAGTTGTATAGAGATACGGTAGAGGAAGTTTCATCATATTTAAACAAATAAACCGGATAGGAGGGAACGGTTGGAAACAACTTTGAGGGGACAGAATGGACAGGTTGAAGATCATAGTTTGCGATGATGAAGTTGTACAACAGAGGATTATACGTGCACTGTTAGAAAAGTATCTTAAAGAAAATGAAATACAGGCGGAACTGAAGTTCTACGCTTCGGGACGGGAGTGCCTCTCGGAGAAAGGGGAACTCATGGATACGGATATCTTCTTGCTGGATATCTTTATGCCGGAGTTGAATGGAATTGATATTGCAAGAGAACTGAAGAATATGGGAGCGGAAGGGAAGATTATCTTCATCACCGGGGGCAATGATTACATTACGGAAGCTTTCGAAATTCATGCTTTTTCCTATATTCAGAAACCTGTCGAGTATGAGAAGTTTGCAAAAGTGATGCATTCCGTATTGAAGTGCCTTGAGAAGGCCAGATATATGGACATTGTAGCAGACAGGGAGAAAAGAAGAATATATCTTGCCGATATTGTTTATGTAGAGACTTTGGGACGGCGTTTACTGATTCACATGAAAGACGAGGAGCTGGAGACCTACCTGTCCGTGAAGAGCTTTATGGATGAGTTCGGCAAAAGTGATTTTTTGCAAATATCCCGCTACGTTGCCGTTTCCATCAGTCGTATTCAGAGGATTGTGGGGAGAAATTTATATTTAAGAGACGGTAGAGAACTTTTGATCAGTGAAAAGTATCTGCCGACTACAAAGAAGTTGCATATTGAATATATGCATATCAAGAAAGTTGCGGATATATAAGAAATGAGAGGTCTTATATGCAGAGTATAGTGATTGTGGATGACGAGACTATCCCGCGCAAAATTGCGGAAAAGGCGCTGAAGGATAAGTATCTTGTAAGCAGCTATGCCGATGCCCGTACGGCACTTTCCGAACTTTCCATTACGCGGCCGAGCATTTTATTGATTGATTTGCACATGCCGGATATGGATGGCTATACCTTCTTAAAGGAGATACGGGAACTGGAAGACCATGCCCTGCATAGTATTCCGGTAGTCATTATGACTTCCGACGATGATGCGAAGAATGAAATTAAGGGCTTTGACCTTGGCGCCTACGATTATATCAGGAAGCCTCTCCTTCCGGACGTACTGATTCGGCGGGTTGATCGTATCATGAAAAGTGAGGAGGTCCTGAAACATCTGGAGAAGCAGGCGGAAGTCGATGTACTCACAGGATTATATAATCGAAATGCGTCCGTTCAGCAGATTAATGAAAATTTGCAGATGCGTCGGGAAAGCGGATTGTTTCTTATGCTGGACCTCGATCATTTTAAGTTGATTAATGATCATTTCGGGCATGATATGGGAGATCGTGTACTTTCTCTGGTGGCTGAAGTTTTGAAGAAATTTATCCGTTCCGACGATGTTTTGGGACGCATTGGCGGAGATGAATTCGTCATTTTTTATAGGGGTGCATGGAAGGAAGATGCACTTTCGGAACGATGTGAAGAAATAGGCAAGAAGGTTAAAGAAGAGGTGAGCCGTCTTCTTCCTGTTACGGAGACACAATTTGGTGTTTCTATTGGCGTTTCTATGGCACCGAATCATGGCTTGGATTTTCTGAGTTTGTATCAGAAAGCGGATGAGGCGATGTACCATGTGAAAACGGCAGGGAAGGGAGGCTTTTTTGTATATAAGGAGGAGGAAACGGAAGAAAAGGAAGAGGCCGGCATTCTCTCCTTCCCCTCATTTCAAAAAAGATTAGACGGATTAGATTTCTTCCCGGGAGCGTATTTTGTAAATTATAGCGATTTTTGCAGTATCTATCATTTTATTCGCCGGAGTGCCGAGAGGGGACATGTTCCCGTACAGATGGTTCTTTTTACTATAGAGGAGTCGGAAACGGTAGAAAGAAGAGAATTGGAAGAACATGTTCAGGATTTCGGGAACTTGCTGGGGAGAACGATTCGAAGAGGAGACGTGGTTGTGCGTTGCGGAAACAAGCAATTTATCATTCTGCTTGTCGGAACGGAGAAAGACAACAGTTTGATTGCCATTAATCGTGTGTTACAGAAAAGAACGGAAGAGGATCGGAGAGACTATCCCATCTACTACGAAATCAATTCTTTGATTTCGTAGTGTGGGTCGTGTTACTTGTCTTTTTCTTATTGGAATAGGAACCGCTTTCCGTTTCGGAAGCGGTTTTTTTCTTCGTTTTATTTGTACTATCGTTTGTCTCTTCTTCGCGAACCGTCTCTTCGTTTGCATCACCGGAAGAGTCTTCGTCCTCTTCTTCTTTGTCCGCTTTTGTCTTTGGGTAAGGCGAATCTTTAATTGTGAAGGTTCCGCTCACTTGGTTTCCCGCTTTATCGGAGACGTAAACCGTGATTGCGTTTGCCTTCATGGAAAAGAGCACCGTACCGGTTTCTTTATTAATTTCTTTGGGCTTCAGGTTATTGCCGTCTTTATCAATTCCGTAAATGGAAGCAAAGTCCACGCCGGATTGGGAATCACTTACCGTAAACTCGACGTGTCCGGGTTCCAGGGTCACGTCGTCCTCATTAATTACAGGCGGATTCTCATCAAAACTGTTGATCTGCGTGTTTACAATCCGCTTCATTCCGTTAATAGAAGTTACGGTGACACGAAGATTTCCGTTACTGTGCAGCGGAATGACATAGTTTTCATTTTCTTTTGTGAAATTCAATTCTTCGCCTTCCAATTTCGCAACAAAACTCTTGATAGGAAGAACGGAATCAACATGGACCAAAACGGAGAGAGACGCATCATCGCTGTGCTCTGTCGGGTCGTTCACCTGTACCTTCGGGGTTGCCATAACGAAGAAGAGAATGCAAGAGTTTATGACAAGGTAAGGTAAGACATAGTGTAAAAGTATGGAAAGAAAAGGGGATTTCTTTTTTTTCTTTTTTAAATAGAGATCCTGCCTTCTTCCGATTTCAGCCATATTGGGCCTCCTTTATATCTTTGGTATTGGCAAAAAAGTATAGCAAATCTTCTAATTACTGACAAGTAAACAAATCTTAAGATAGTTGGAGAAAAGGAAAGGGATCAAAAAATTCATATTTAGTTTATAAATTCAAGAATATCACCGATAAGCTATATAGAACACTGTAAAAACGTGGGGGTTAAACCATTATGAAATCAATTCGGACAACTTTAATTATGTGTATGTTGCTTCCCATTGCATTAGCTTTTGCTATGCTTGGCGGTACGCTGATTGTATATATGAACAATATCAGTGTTTCCGACGGAAACGAGAATATGCCTGCTGCCGCAGCACAGACGGCGGAATCCGTGGATGGCGTTTTGAACCTGATTCAGGCCAGGGTGGACTTACTTGCCAATGCCAGCAACATTTTGCCGGATGAAGCAAAGATTCAGGCAAAAGATATGGCGTATTTCAAGGGATACGAGAAGGAAATGAATGAGTTGGTTGTTTCCTCCACGAAGGATATCAACGGTCTGGTAGCGTCTTATATTCGCTATGACCCGAGCCTGACTTACGGCACATCCGGAACTTTCTATACGGATGCGGACGGAGACGGAAAACTGGAGGAAGTTACGCCGACAGACCTTTCCGTATATGATAAGACCGATAAGGAACACGTGGGCTGGTTCTATACTCCGCTTGAGAATAAGAAGGCAACCTGGATGGAGCCTTATTTCAATGCCAATATCAATAAGACGATTATTTCCTATGTTTCTCCGGTCTATTTGAAGAGCGGGGCAGATTTCGCCGTCATCGGTGTGGACTTTGACTTTGCCTATTTGGATAAGCTTTTGAAAGCGCATCAGAAATATCACGACGGAGATACTTATCTTTTAAATAACGAAGGCAAGATTCTCTATCATCCGGAATTCAAAAAAGGAGAAAACTTTGGCGAGATTCTGGATGGGAAGTATAAGAATGTTCTTTCCGAGATTCTTTCGAAAGACAAAGGATATGTGAATGGCGGAAAAAATAAGGATGCGGTTTTACTTGGATTCAGCAGTCTCGATAATGGTTGGAAAATTGTCGTAACGCCCAGTCACAAGGATATTTATGGAGATATAGAAGTTTTACAGATGACTCTGGGATTCTTCATCCTGATTTACATGCTGATTATGCTCGGTATCGCCGTTATAGTCGGTAACAAACAGGCCAAGCCGATTCTGTCTTTGACGAAGTCTGTAAAGAAGCTTTCCGAAGGCTCTTTGGATGAGGAGATTTCTGTTAGAAGTAAGAATGAAATCGGGCTGCTCGCGAAGGGATTAAGACAGCTGGTAAAGCAGTTAAAGGACTATCAGCTTTACATTCAGGAAATCACGGACAGCTTAACGGAAATGCAAAATGGAAATCTGGATATTGAGTTGAAGAACGAGTATGCCGGAGAATTTGCCAAAGTGAAGTTTGCTTTACTTAATTTGTCGGATCGTCTGACCGATTTGATCGGAAATATTCAGCAGTCCTCCGACTTTGTCTCGAGTTCCGCAAAGAATGTGGCGAGCGGTGCCCAGAATCTGACGGAAGGCTCTATGGCACAGGCAAGCAGTATCGAGGAGTTGTCTGCAACAATCAATGATATCTCCACTCGAGTAAAGTTAAATGCCGAGAATGCCGGAAAAGTGGATTCTGAAGCACAGATTAGCCGTACGGAATTGTCGAAGAGTGATGGACAGATGCAGGAAATGAAGCAGTCCATGAATAATATCAATGAGAAGTCGACGGAGATTAGCAAAATCATCAAGACCATTGACGATATCGCATTCCAGACCAATATTCTTGCCTTGAATGCGGCGATTGAAGCCGCTCGTGCCGGAGAAGCCGGAAAAGGCTTTGCCGTTGTTGCGGATGAGGTTCGGAATCTGGCACAGAAGTCTGCGGAGGCGGCAAAGAATACCACTGTACTGATTGATGAGACGGTTAAAGCGGTGGAAATGGGAACAAACTTAGCGGATAGTACCGCCGTTTCTTTGCACCAGGTTGTGGAGGGACAGGATTCCTTAAGTAATCTGATTTCGGAAATTGCCCGGGCATCGGAGGAGCAATCTCAGGCTATTGCACAGGTTACTACCGGAATTGACCAGATTTCCGGAGTAGTACAGCAGAATAGTGCTACAGCGGAAGAAAGTTCCGCAGCAAGCTCCGAGCTAAATGCACAGGCAGAAAAGCTTCGTGCACAGATCAGCCGTTTCCGTCTTCGGAAGAACGCAGTAAGAGAAGTTGTTTCGGATGCCAAGGAAGAGGATATAGAGACGGAGAACTTCCCTTCTCCTGTAGAAGGAAAAGAAGAGAAGGAAGTATTCGAGGAGGAGCAGAAGCCTAAGACGGCGAAGAATGCAGAGAAGAAAGGCAGTCGGGAATGTACGACGACCACCTCTGTTGCTTCGGCAGAAAAGTACTAAACAGTCAAAAGTATTCTATAGACCAAGTTCACTTTAAAAGAATGTTTCTTTTCAAGAGAGAAGAAACATTCTTTTTTTATGTTCCGTGAGGTCTTTCTAGAATCTGAAAAATAGGATAGAATCATAAAAACTGTTGTAAAGGATAAGCGGATTTTTTAGCGCAGTATTGAAAGTAGGGCGGGGGAGCAATGCGTATTGAAAAAGCGGAAAGAAAGGATCTTGCCTTTATTTTACCTTTATTTATAAGAGCACGGAAATTTATGCAGGAAAACGGGAATGCAAGCCAATGGGCGGGTGCTTATCCTGCCAGAGAGGATATTGAAAAGGATATAGAGAACGGCGTTGCTTATGTGATCACGGAAGGGGAATCAGGAGAGCATTCTTTAGAGGAAATGCATTCTAAAGACAATGCCTTGCCGGAAGAAAAACGGATTGTCGCCTATTTTGCATTCATCATAGGAGAAGAACAGACCTATAAGAGAATCGTGGAGGGAAGATGGAGTAGCGATAAGGAGTATGGAACCATCCATCGTCTGGTTAGTGACGGGAAAACAAAGGGAATTTCCAAATTCTGCTTTCAATATTGTTTACAGCGTATTCCTTATCTTCGCATTGATACGCACAAGGACAATGTTCCCATGCAGAATGCCATTCGTTCATTCGGATTTTCCTATTGCGGGAGAATCTTTGTGCGTGACGGAAGTAGCAGAAATGCTTTTGACATACTGGCAGAATAGAAGAGGTAAGAATGGAGAAGTTGCAGGAAGAGAAAAAGGTAGATTATATTGAGCTGTTTTTTGACTTAATCTTTGTCTATACCTTTCGAACGGTAAATGCTCTGGTTACGCATGGAGGGGGATTTCCTTCTCTTGAAAAAATGGCATTATTTTATTACCTCTTATTTGTAGCACTACAGATTTGGTACCTGACCACGATGTATTATAACCGTTTCGGCAGAAGATCTTTTCTGGACTACGGGAGTCTGCTTCTCAATATGTACTTTCTCTTCTATATGGGAACGAGCATGGAGAAAGCGTTTTTGGAGCACTATACGCGCTATCATCTCGCCTTTGCTGCGATTTTTTTCAATTTGGCACATCTCTGTTATCGCCGAAGTAAAGAATGTAGTGAACCGTCAGGGATACTCGTGCTGCGTGCTGATTTTCGGAATTTCTTTCTGGAGGCGCTTCTTATCCTTCTTTCCATTCCGTTTTATTATCATTTCGGACTTGTTCTGTCTCCTATTGCCCTTCTTTTCGGCTATATCGCCAGGTTTTTTATGTTGAATATTTTTTCAAAGAAAATGGTGGATTTTGCCCACTTATCTGAAAGAGCTCTGCTCCTTGTTATTCTTACTTTTGGAGAGAGTATTATTTCTATTTCTTCGTATTTTCACCATGAGAAAAATTTCTTTTTCAATATCAGCAGCTTTGCTATCGTAGTGGGGATGTTTCTCCATTATGCTTTTTTCTATGATAATGTTTTGAATCATAAGCGGAGCAGTACCGGACAGTTCTATATTCTTCTGCATGTCCTGTTTATCCTTTGCTTAAACACCATCACCATTGCATTTGAGTTATTTATAAAAGGAGAGAAGTATTTTCTTCCGTCCACCGTTCTTTTTGCGATTGCCTTGATCGGTTTCTATGCCTGTCTCCTCTGTATGAACCACTATGCCAAACCGATCTATCGAAGTCATGGCACTTTGCTTAAAGCCGGTATTGGGCTGATGGCACTCTATATTATTTCCGAGTATCTCTATATGGATAATCCGTTACGTGTTTCAGAAATTACCACGATGTATGTTTATACAAATCTTTTTGTGAGTGTATATCTTTATCTGAAAAAGACCGGAAAACGCTTTGTTATCGGGCATGATATTGACTGATTTCCGGGTATGGAAAATTATAAAAAAAGTCGTTGACAAGATTGTGACGGCTATAGTAATATAACGTTCGTGCCTCAGAAATAAGAGAGAGGACGTTTGCGGGTGTAGTTCAATGGTAGAATGTCAGCCTTCCAAGCTGAATACGTGGGTTCGATTCCCATCACCCGCTTGTTGCCCAGATAGCTCAGTCGGTAGAGCAGAGGACTGAAAATCCTCGTGTCACTGGTTCGATTCCGGTTCTGGGCATTGTGCGCGAGTGGTAGAGTGGTACTATGTCTCCTTGCCAAGGAGAAGGTCGCGGGTTCGATTCCCGTCTCGCGCTCTCCGTTTTCTCATAAGATTGGTGCATATATTGCATCCGGAAAAGAGGATTAGAAGGCTTTAGAGCCTTCTTTTTTTGTTTTCGTTCAAAAAGCAAGCAAAAACCCTAGGTTTCAAGCCGTTCTCGGCTTCATTCCCAGGGTTTTCATATCATGCAGAAGATGGGAGTTGAACCCACATGAGTGTTACCTCACACGGACCTGAACCGTGCGCGTCTGCCATTCCGCCACTTCTGCGAACTGGAATAATATAGCATCTGGATGGATTCTAGTCAAGATGTAAAATCTTGGAGATGCAGTTACTCTAGAGGAGATTGAATGGAATCAAAATAAAAAAATTCCGGATGCATCCATTCTTTTGATGCATCCGGAACGTTCAGCGCGCAGAGGGTGGGACTCGAACCCACGCGCCCTTGCGGACAAACGGTTTTCAAGACCGCCTCGTTATGACCACTTCGATACCTCTGCAAACTTCCTGAAAAAGAGTAAGGGAAAAGGGAGATTTTGTCAATAGAGAGGAGTATGATTTTTAACTATCCTTTTTTGCTTTCTCGGATAGACATTTTTACGGGCTATGATAAAATTATTGGGAAACTCTTGGACAAAATTTAGGAGGAAATGATGAATAGGGAAATAGAGACGAAGGCAATTAACAGTATTCGTATACTTTCTGCAGACGGCATTCAGAAAGCGAATTCAGGGCATCCGGGATTGCCTCTGGGTGCGGCACCTGCTGCCTACACCTTGTGGGCGAAATTTTTATCCTTTGATCCGGAGCATCTTCAGTGGGACAACAGAGATCGTTTTATCCTTTCTGCCGGACACGGTTCGATGTTATTGTACTCTCTCTTACATCTCTTTTCTTGCGGATTAAAAAAAGAGGATTTGATGTCTTTTCGACAGATGAATTCTTTGACCCCGGGGCATCCGGAGTATGGTCATACTGCCGGAGTGGATGCCACTACGGGACCCTTGGGAGCAGGACTTGCGATGGCGGTCGGCTTTGCAATGGCGGAGAGTCATCTTGCTGCTGAATTTAATCGGGAAGGACTTCCTCTTGTAGACCATAGAACCTATGCACTTTGTGGTGACGGATGTCTTATGGAGGGGATTTCTTCTGAAGCGCTGTCTCTTGCCGGCACTTTGAATCTGCACAAACTGACGATCCTTTATGATTCGAATCACATTTCCATTGAAGGAGATACCGGAATTGCTTTTACCGAGAATGTAGAAAAGCGGATGGAGGCTTTTGGTTTTAAAACCCTTCTTGTGAAAGATGGAAATGATGTTTCCGCTATTATGGAGGCTCTTCAGAAAGCGAAAGAGGATGATAGCGCTCCCTATTTTATCACGATAAAGACGGAGATCGGATACGGTGTTCCGAAGAAACAGGGTACTTCCTCCGCCCACGGTGAACCGCTCGGCGAAGAAAATATCAAAGAGATGAGAAAATTTCTTCAATGGGAGTATGAGGAGCCGTTTTATGTACCGGAAGAGGTTTATTCCCATTATACAGAGCTTGTAGAGGAGAAAAAGAAAGCCTATAGCTCCTGGGAGAAGGTTCGAAAGCAATATGAAGAGCAGTATCCGGAACTTTATCAAAAGTACCTTTCTTATCATGACGAGAAGAAGGCGCTGGACTTATTGCAGAACGATAGACTCTGGGAGAAGACAGAGAAAGCGGAGGCAACAAGAAGTTCTTCCGGAGAGGTGATTCAGATTGTAAAGGATGCCGTGCCGAATCTTTTCGGAGGTTCTGCCGATCTTGCCCCTTCCACAAAGACAGAGATGAAAGGAGAAGGATTCTTCTCCAAGGAGAATCGCCTGGGGAAGAATATTCACTTTGGCGTAAGAGAACTTGCGATGGCAGGCATTGCAAACGGCATTCTCCTTCATGGCGGATATCGTTCTTTCGCCTCAACTTTCTTTGTTTTCAGTGATTACATCAAGCCGATGCTGCGCCTTTCCGCACTGATGAAGATTCCGCAGATTTTTGTCTTGACGCATGACAGTATCGGGGTAGGAGAGGACGGTCCGACACATGAGCCCATTGAGCAACTTGCCATGCTTCGTTCCACACCGAATTGCAGAGTGTTCCGTCCTGCAGACCGCTTAGAGACTGCGGCAGCGTGGTTCTCCGCATTGAGCAGTACGGATTGCCCTACTGCCATTGTGTTAAGCAGACAGAATCTTCCCCAGTTATGTCCGGATGGCAAAGAGGCTTTGAAGGGCGCTTATATTCTTTCGGGAGCAGAGCCGGAACCGGAGATGATTTTTATCGCTACAGGCTCGGAACTTGGCCTTGCAGAAGAAGCGGCGGAAGAGTTACGGAAGGAAGGAAAGCGTGTTCGCGTTGTTTCCATGCCGTGCAGAGAACTCTTCTGCTTACAGAGTGAAGAGTATCGCGAGAAAGTTTTGCCTTCTTCCGTTACAAAGCGGATTTCTGTAGAAGCTTTGTCTTCTTTTGGCTGGGGAGATATCGTCGGATTGAAGGGGAAGAGCCTTTCGATGGACAGTTTCGGCGCATCTGCACCGGCGAAAGAGCTTTTTCAGAAATTCGGTTTCACAGTGGAGAATCTTGTGCACCTTGCGAAGTCTCTATAAGAAGAAAGCGGCTTAATCGCTAAAATAACCAGAAAAAGATGAAAAGGAGAGAATGATGAAATTTTTTATTGATACCGCAAATGTAAAAGAAATTCGAGAAGCTTATGATATGGGAATTATTTCCGGTTGTACGACGAATCCTTCCCTCATCGCGAAGGAGGGACGGGATTACACGGAGACCTTGAAAGAGATTGCTTCTTTTTTGGACGGCCCGATTTCCGGAGAAGTGAAAGCGGATACGGTAAAAGCCGAAGATATGGTGAAAGAGGGTAGGGAGATAGCCTCTCTTTCCAAGAATATGGTTGTGAAGATTCCGATGACGGGAGAAGGTTTAAAGGCAGTAAAAGAACTTTCCAAAGAAGGAATTAAGACCAATGTGACCTTGGTTTTTTCTGCAACGCAGGCGATTCTTGCAGCCAGAGCAGGTGCAACTTATGTTTCTCCTTTCCTGGGCAGACTGGATGATATTTCTTCAGACGGACTGATTTTGATTGAAGACATCATGGAGATTTTCTCCATGTACCCGGATATTGAGACCGAGGTGATTTGTGCATCCGTTCGGCATCCGATTCATGTTGTAGAATGTGCGAAACTGGGTGCGGATATCGCTACCGTACCGTTCAAGGTATTGAAGCAGATGATTGCTCATCCTTTAACGGATATCGGTATTGAGAAGTTCAAAGAAGATTATAGAAAAGTATTCTCTTCTTAAAATTTACAAACTACTACTTTTTCCTATAAGAGCATTGACAGCATTTTCACAAGTAAGTATAGTGTGAAGGGATTACGGCAATGAAACGGAAGAAATAGCCGGTAAAGTAGGTGAAAAGTATGGAAAAGAAACAGATTTCAAAGGCGGTGATTCAACGCCTTCCAAGATATTACCGATATTTGGAAGATCTGATGGATCAGGGTGTAGAACGGATTTCCTCAGGGGATTTGTCTCACCGGATGCATTTGACGGCGTCGCAGATTCGCCAGGATTTGAATAACTTCGGCGGTTTCGGGCAGCAGGGGTATGGTTACAATGTTTCTAAACTGCATGATGAAATTGCAAAGATTTTAAAGATAGATACAACCCATTCCATGATTATTATCGGTGCCGGACACTTAGGCATGGCACTCGCAAATTATACGAATTTTCGTAAAAGAGGATTTGATATTAAGGGGATTTTCGATAACAATCCTCTGGTAGTGGGGCAGGAAGCCGGAGGAATCCGGGTCTCTCCCATGAGCGCCATGGAAGAGTTAGTGAAGAAAGAGAAGATTCGTCTTGCTGCACTTTGCATTCCGAAGGATGCTGCGGTGAATATAGTAGATGAGTTAATTTCTTACGGGGTTGTCGGCATTTGGAACTTTGCGCATGTGGATTTGGAAGTGCCGAAGCATGTTATTGTGGAAAATGTTCATCTTTCGGAAAGCTTGATGCGACTTTCCTACCGTGTTTTTGAGGAGTTGCAATGATGATATCTGTAGGCACAGACATTCTGGAAATAGAGAGAATGGAACGTTTGCAGAAAAAAGGAAGAATCGATCGAATCTTTACCGAAGAAGAGCGCCGGCAAAGCGAGGGTAGGACATCTCGCCTTGCCGGTGATTTTAGTGTGAAAGAAGCCGTTGCAAAGACTTTCGGAACGGGAGTGCGCGGTTTTTCTCTCCTGGAGATTGAAGTACTGCGGGATGCACTGGGAAAGCCTTTTGTAAAGTTATATGGAAATGCGCGGAAAGTTTTTGATTCTCTCAAAGGGCAGTCCATTGAAGTCAGTATTTCCAATACCGGAAAGCTCGTGATTGCTACGGCGATTCTTGTAAAGAAAAGAAATAGGGACAGAGCGGAGA
>JABZIV010000035.1 GCA_015258095.1 Lachnospiraceae bacterium | reverse complement strand
CTTCTCCCCGCTGAGCATATCCTTGTAATCTTCCACTTCATTCACATACGCAATCTCGTCAAACATGGAGAAGTTATAAAAGCAAAGAATCTTTTCTCCCTCATAATACCTTCCAAAAGCCAGAATATGATTATTCTTGGCATCCAGTATCCAGGTATCCGCAAGGCTGGAAAAGGCTCTGTTCTTCCTTCGTAGCTGTTCGAGACGAAGGATGCCGGAATATACTCTCTCCTCTATACTGCCCTTTTTCTTCTTCTTTTTCTCCTTATCCCAAGGGAACTTTCCCCTATGCAAATAGCGGGAATCCACCTGCTTCAGCGGATCATCATGATAGGAGTAATCATTCTCCATGGCAATCTCGTCCCCAGAATACAGGACGGGGATTCCGGACTGACTGAGCAAAAAGGCATGCAACATGATATCCAGGCGGATGGCACGCGCTATCTTTTCCGGGTCCTCTTCTTTTCTTCCCTCTTCGATTCCCGAAAAAGATGCTGTCGTACCGCAGAGTCTGGCATCTCCATGCAGGGGATCATCGTTGTAAAGTTCCCCCCTCGACTCTGAAAAATCCGAGAATCCGCGATAATAGGCATTGAGGAAAGCCTTGTGCGGTACTTCTTCCATGCCGAAATTCCGAAGAAAATCGTAGTCCAGTCCCCAGCCAATGTCATCATGACAACGAAGATAATTGAGAAAAATCTTATCTTTCGGAAGGGCAAAGACCTGTCCGAGCTGATGTTGCAGGAGTCTGGTATCCTGCGTTGCAAGCGTATGCCAGGTACTTGCCATGGTCGTCACATTATAAAGCAGCTGGCATTCGGGTTTCTCTTCCGTCCCGAAATAAGGCATCACCTTCTTCGGTTCCATCACGACTTCTCCGAGCAGTAGCACTCCGGGTGCCACCACCTCCATTGCCATACGAAAGAGGCGGACAATGGTATGTACTTCCGGAAGATTTCTACAACTGGTCTCTAGTTTCTTCCAGATATACGGTACGGCATCCAGACGGAAAATATCCGTTCCCATATTACAAAGATAAAGTACATTTTCCAGCATCGCATTGAATACTTTCGGATTCGTATAATTGAGATCCCACTGATAGGGATAGAACGTGGTCATGACCACCTTGTGCATACTCTCATCATAAGTGAAATTTCCGGGTGCCGATTCCGGAAAGACTTGCGGCACTGTTTTTTCGAATTCATTCGGAATGTTCCAATCATCAAAGATAAAATAGTAATCCTGAAATTCTTTTTCTCCCTGTCTGGCCCGTTTTGCCCACTCATGTTCCTCTGAGGTATGATTCATCACAAAATCCAGACCGACAATCATCCCTTCCGTATGGCAGGCCTTCGTAAGAGAGCGCAAATCCTTCATCGTGCCGAGTTCCGCCTGTACCTTCCTGTAATCCGACACAGCATAGCCGCCATCCGACTTCTCTTTCGGGCTTTCCAGAATAGGCATGATTTGCAAATAATTGAATCCGCTTTCCTTTAAATAGCCGAGATGTTTCTCCACTCCCTTTATTGTATCGGCAAAATTGTTCACATAAAGAAGAGTTCCAATACGATCATTTTGCTTATACCATTTCGGGTCCGCCATTCTTTCTTCATCCAACAGGAGTAAATCTTCTTCACGGGAAAGGGCATATTTTTCTAACAAATCCAGAAAAGCCTGAAAAGCTTCCTCCGCACAACGATAGAGTTCATGGTACAGCCACTTCATTTCGTCATAATGATGCTTGAGCCTATTTTGATACGCTTCCTTGGCCTTTTCCCGCACGTTCTCTTTCTGACAATCCACCGCCTCTTTCATCCCGCACTCCTCCTTATAAAAAGATTTACTGAATACAGTTTACATATAGAAAATGAACACACTCTTTTTAAGATAATATATTATTTAAGAGAATAAACCTGTTCTATCCTCATTCCGACAGAAACGGTTCACTTCATTATAACCGAATAAAAAATGCACAACAAGCTATCTTTTCTTATCCCGTCTTTTCATAAATATTGCAATTTTCGCTCAGCTTATATAAACTAAGAAACATACGTTAAATATTCTACAAGAAGCAAAAAAGGAAATCGCATCAGGAAAATCCAAGTTTTCCGGAATGTTTGTGCGCTTCGTATTAAAGAAGAGGGGAAAATTATGCTGTACGGTGCTTTAGAAGCTGGTGGAACAAAAATGATTTGCGGCATTTGCAAGGAAAATGGAGAGATTGTGGAGCAAACTTCCATTCCTACAAAGACACCCGACGAAACGATTCCTAAAATTATCGATTTTTTCCGTGGGAAAGACATTGTTGCACTCGGCATTGCCTGCTTTGGTCCAATCGACCTGCACCCCTCCTCGGAAACATACGGTTACATCACAAGTACCCCAAAGATTGCATGGCAGAACTACCCCATTGTTCCCGTCATCCGGAAAGCGCTTTCGATTCCCATCGGTTTCGATACCGACGTAAACGGTTCTCTGCTCGGAGAAGTTTCTTACGGCTCGAGTCGCGGTATCGAGAATGCCGTCTATATCACCATCGGTACCGGTATCGGCGGAGGTGTACTAAGTAACGGGAAGCTGCTCCACGGAATGCTCCACCCCGAGCTTGGACACATGGCTCTGGTGCCTCATGAGAAAGACCATTTCGGAGGGAACTGTCCTTTCCATAAAAACTGCTTCGAAGGAATGGCTTCCGGTCCGGCAATGGAGGCACGATACGGTAAGAAAGCCGATAAACTCAGTGATGTTCCTCTGGTATGGGAGATGGAAGCCTATTATATCGGGCAGGCACTCTCCAATATCATCCTGACTCTGAGTCCGGAAAGGATCATCCTCGGAGGCGGTGTGATGCATCAGGCACAGCTCTTCCCTCTCATTCGTCTAGAGGTAAAGAAACAGCTGAATCACTATTTAAAAACAAAAGAATTGGACGATTTAGACCACTACATCATTCCGGCAAGCCTCAATGACAATCAGGGGGTTTTGGGTTGTCTACAGCTAGCAATCAATGCCAAAAAAGGATTATAAAGGACTATTTCGTACATAAACTGTAGTACGGGAAACGGTAATATAAAAGGGTAGAAAATGGACTGGAAGAAAAAACTGGAATTAACTTACGGAAACGGAATAAAATGGTTACTAATCGGATTTCTCACAGGCGGCATCGTCGGTAGCGTTGCCGCTTATTTTGCGAAATGTATCCAGATTGTTACCGCAATACGGGAAGCACATCCGATTCTGATTGCTTTCCTGCCGCTTTCCGGTATCCTGATTGTGCTCTCCTACCGTTTCTTCTCCGTAAAAAATCCGAAAGGAACGAATCTCGTTTTGGAATCCATTCAAAACGGAGATACGCTTCCCTATTACATGGCACCGATCATCATCTTTGCCAGTATCATTTCCCATCTCTTCGGCGCTTCCGTCGGAAGAGAAGGAGCCGCTTTGCAGTTAGGTTCTTCTATGGGAGCAAGCCTTGGGAAGTTCCTTCACTTAAAGGAAAAAGACAGACGACGCATCATGCTCTGCGGAATGAGTGCCGCTTTCTCCGGTCTCTTCGGAACTCCCCTTGCCGCTGCAGTTCTTGCCATGGAAATCTGCACGGTGGGAACAATGTATTATACGGCACTCCTGCCCTGTACCATCTCTGCGCTGGTAGCCAACTACTTTGCTGAACACATTGTTCATGTTGCGGAACCCGAACTGCACATCCGGATGATTCCCGAGATGCACTGGAAAGGCGCTTTATCTACAATTTTTCTTGCTGTCATCGGTTCCCTCGTCAGTATCCTGTTTATTCTTATCATCCATAAGACAAAAGCACTGTTCACGAAATACTTCGAAAACAGTTTCGTTCGTATCCTCGTGAGCGGCGCCATCGTCAGCCTCTTCACTTTTCTTCTTCGGAACACCGATTATAACGGTACCGGAATGGGCATCATTGTGAAAACAATCAATCATCCCGGCTATCGCATCTTTTTCTTTGCTTTCTTTTTAAAGATTCTCTTTACCGCAGTATCTCTCTCCGGCGGTTATCAGGGCGGGGAAATCGTCCCTTCCCTCTATATCGGCGCAACACTGGGAAATGCACTGCAAATCTTTCTTCCTCTGGATCCCGGCTTATCCGCCGCACTCGGTATGGCTTCCGTTTTTTGCAGTGTGACAAACTGCCCACTGGCTACCCTTTTGATTTGTTTTGAGCTCTTCGGCTTCCAAGCCTCTTCGTATTTTATCCTGGCCATCGCAGTAAGTTATCTTTGCTCCGGAAATTACGGCTTATACCATACACAACGTATTCTCTTCTCCAAGATAGAGGAGAAAGAAATCAACACACTGGCAGAATAGTCCCGAGGATACGGACAAAAGAGCTAAAGAGACCGTTATCACTTGACAAAACGCTGTACAAAGCTCTCATCTTCTGCCAAAACACGCAGATTGCCGACTTTCTCTTCTTCCCCCGGTCGCATGATTTTCAATTCCAGAATACTGCCTTCCGGAAGACCTTTTCCAAATTCTATCGATAAAAATCTTGCCACTTTGGGATGATTCCTTTTAAAGTTATCCCAGTCCTTTGCAAACTGCATCATTTCCATTGGGTTCATAGCACACCTTCTCTTCCTTTATTGTAAAAACAGTCCAATCTTTCTGTAGGATATCGAATGAAAAGAATTTATGCAAGAAATTTTATGCTATACTGTGGCTTTAAAGCATTGCACAGAAAAAGACAGAGACATAAAAAGACAGCACATAAAAGGATTGCACATAAAAAGCTTGCGTTATAGAAGGACAACGTCACAGATGGATAAATTAAAAGAAATCAGCCCTGTTGCGTGGCTGCAAAAGGAACATCAGAATTATATCCCGCTCGACATCCGGGATGAAGCGGAATATGAGCTGGGACATATTGAAAATGCAAAATGGATGGCAATTTCCGATTTATTGCAGGAACAAATTCCATTAGCAAAGGAAAAACCATATCTGCTTTACTGCAAGTATGGCACCATTTCCCGGGAACTTGGCGAACGACTGCACGAAAAAGGCTACACCGTGGCAAACCTCTATGGCGGGTACGGTGCTTATGTACTGGAAAAAATTAAGCTGTCTTCCAAAATTGAACGCAGAAAAGAAATCGAAGGCAGTCTCCGAAAAAAATTCAAAAAATCTATCTTTACCCCGTTTGCCAAGGCTATCAATGATTTCCAACTCGTTTCGGAGGGGGATAAAATCTGCGTCTGCATATCCGGCGGAAAGGATTCTATGATTATGGCAAAGCTCTTTCAAGAACTGAAGCGCCATAATAAGTTTCCTTTTTCTGTACAGTTTCTCTGTATGGATCCCGGTTACAATGCATACAACCGGAAAATCATTGAAGAGAATGCCACGCTTCTTGATATCCCTTTAACTTTTTTTCAGACGGATATTTTTGAATCGGTCTTCGGCATTCCCTCTTCCCCCTGCTATGTCTGTGCCAGAATGCGAAGAGGATCCCTTTACTCTAAAGCCAAAGAGCTGGGCTGCAATAAAATCGCCTTGGGACACCACTTCGATGATGTCATCGAAACCGTTCTCATGGGGATGTTGTACAGCGGTCAGTTCCAGGCCATGATGCCCAAACTCCATTCTACGAACTTCCCGGGAATGGAATTAATCCGTCCTCTCTATTACGTGCGGGAAGACGATATCAAACACTGGAGAGATTATAATGAACTGAACTTCATTCAGTGTGCCTGCCGTTTTACGGAGACCTGTTCCACCTGTCATACCGACGGAACAACGAGTTCTAAACGTCTGGAAACCAAGAAGTTAATCCAAGAGTTAAAGAAAAATAATCCCTACATTGAGAAAAATATCTTCCGTTCCACCGAGAATGTTTCCAAACAGACCATTCTCGGTTTAAAAGATAAAGGGGTGAAGCACTCTTTCCTGGAATGGTATGACGGCGAGAACCGTTAACCCACGTGCAGACAGGAACCGCCGATGAATTCCCGTAAAATAGAATTTTGGGGAATCGATTCCGGGCTCAGGGCAAGTACATAATCCAAAAATTTCAGGAGACGCTTGGCTTCCTGATAGCACGGACTGTCCTCTGCAATCTGGAAAAGCAGCGGTTCCGCAAAGATTTTCAGAACCGGCAGTTCATAAATCAAAGCCGAATTCACCATTACATCCGCCTTCTCCTGATAAGGGAAGATATTCTGGTCTTCTCCTCTTCGTACACTCTTCCACATGGAGATGGTATTTTCTGCAGAATAACCGCGTGTCCGATTATCTCGCACCATCCTTCGAAGCAGTCGCACATCTGTCGTCGGAATCCGGTTGTGCTCATCGATATTTAAAGGTGTCAAGGCAGAGATATAAATCCGATACTTGCTGTCTTCCGGTAGAGATGCGGACATTCGGTCATTTAAACAATGAATTCCTTCAATGACCAGAATATCTTCCTCTCCGAGCTCCAGAAAATCTCCCTTGTATTCCCTCTTCCCCGTGAAAAAGTTGTAGCGGGGAAGTTCCACTCGCTTTCCCGATAGAAGATTCTGCATATCCTCATTAAACTGAGGAAGATCAACATTCTCAATGGACTCAAAATCGACATTTCCCTCCGCATCTCTGGGCGCAAAGTCCCTTCCCCGAAAATAATTGTCTACGGAGATGGCATGCGGCTGCTTTCCCAGTGCAGCGAGCTGAATACTCAAACGTTTTGAAAAGCTTGTTTTTCCGGAAGAAGACGGTCCTGCGATTAAGACCATCCGTTTGTTTTTCTTCACAATTTCCATTGCCATATTCCCGATTTGCTTCTCAAAATACGCTTCCTGCATCAAAATCAGAGAATTAGGGTCTCCCGATACGATTTTTTGATTTAATGCGCCAATATTTTTAATTCCTACCGCAGCCGCCCACTCTGCAGAGGTTTTCTGTACGCGGTACAGTTTGTCCATCGGCTTAAACTCCGGAAGCACGCCTGGATTCTCTTCTCTCGGAAGAAGCAAAATAAATCCGTCTCCATAGGGAAAAAGGTCAAACAGGGTTACATAAGAAGTATTTAAAAGCATTGCCCCGTAAAAATAGTCTTGAAAGTTCCCTAAAGAGTAGATATTGACCCGACTCGTCATACGAAAGCGGAACAGTTCTTCCTTCGATGGCATGCCGAGATGCCGGAATAACTCCCGTGCTTCTCCGGTCGAGACATTTCGCTTCATAATCGGCATAGCTTCTTTCGCATATCCTTCCATTGTGGCTTTCACTTTCGAAAGCAAATCTGCTGTGAGACGCACATCCCCGGAAAGATGCCCGTAGAATCCGCCTCCCAATGTATAATCAATGCTCACATTGAAGTCTTTTATTCCTTTACAATGATGGTAAAAGGCTTTTAAAAGCATAAAAATAGCGGAACGCTGATAGCTCTGCATTCCTATGCTGTCCCGAATCGTAATCCACTCAATCGTAATATCTTCTTCAGGAAGCTTCTTATGCAGTTCATAGATTCGACTTCCTACTTTCGCTAAAAGCAAGGGATATTCCTCCTCACTCTGAAAATAGGGTACGATATCCTGAAATCGAATCCCCTTCTCTACTTCAATCGTTTTTCCTTTTGCTGTTACGAACATCTTTCCACTCCTATGTATTACACAATCTGTCCCGGAAAATGGACAGAATTCTCCACCAACTCTATCTCCTGAAATTGTCGACTGAGTACCTCCCTCATATAAGGCACGAAGAAATGCTCCAGGCCGTAATGCCCTGCATTAATCAGGCTCAATCCTCTTTCCATACTGTCTATCGCATCGTGATGCCCGAAATCTCCGCTGATATAGGCATCCACGTCTTTCGGGATGGAAGAAAGAAAACTTCTTCCGGAACCCGGACAGACCGCCACTTTCCGGATTCTTTTTCCACTGTCAAAAAATTCCACGTACGGTAAGTCGCACACTTTCTTGACATAAGACGAGAGTGCTTGACAAGTCATCTCCTCCTTTAAGGTGGTGTAAAAGCCGATTCCCTCGATACAATCCGAGGATCGGATCACACTTTCCTCCATAACGCCTTCCTTTTTCCACCCCAGCGTTCTCGCAAGAAGGTCAGCCATTCCCATTTTCACAGCGTCAAAATTCGTATGCATCGAAAAAACGGAAATCCCGTGCTCCGTGAGAGAAAGAATTTTTCTGCCGGAGGGCTCCTCTTCCGTTATCGCTTTTATCCCTTTAAAAAGAAAGGGATGATGGCTCAGGATGAAATCGCAATCAGAACCTATTGCCGACTCCACTGCCCTACAGTCCACATCCAGTGTAATAAAGACCCGTTTTACCTCTCCTTCTCGCTTCCCCAGTAAAAACCCTACGTTATCCCAATCCATCGCAAGATTCTTCGGGGCAAAACTCTCTAAGAATTGAATCAACTGTTCTTTTTTCATTTTTCTCCTCAATTTTCGAATTTAAGATTGTGCTTTCCATTCTGTATATTCTCGTTCTATCTTCCTGCCATTCTATACCTTTTTGTTCTATGTTCCTGCCGTTCTGTACCTTCTCGCTCTATGCCTTGCCCTATTTATCCGCTTTATGTGGGTTAGCTGTCTCT
This sequence comes from Lachnospiraceae bacterium, assembly GCA_015258095.1. Lineage (GTDB taxonomy): Bacteria > Bacillota > Clostridia > Lachnospirales > Lachnospiraceae > Oribacterium. The sequence goes on along the minus strand of JABZIV010000035.1, from coordinate 11,631 downwards.
TCTATAACAAAATTTTAGCGTTCGTAATACGACAAAGCCTCCTGAATCAAGGAAACTTTCTTTTCCACTGCTTGGCTCTTTTTTTCCCGGTACAATGGCTGAAACTGCTGCTTCTCCTTCTCCAGCATCCGCTTCAAGACCGGATCCCTTTTCTGTAATGGAATCCAACCATACTCCCATTCCACCTCACGATGCTCTCCCTGCTCCTTTCCTTTTCCACTCAGCATTAAACGATAGAATTTTCCGGCTTCTTCTACATACCTTTCTTCTATCAAGCTTCTAAAAGAGGAAAGTTCTTCTCGAACACGTCTGAAATCAGACTGCGGAGAAAGTACAATATAGGAAAATTCTTGCAATCTTCCCTCCAGGATGCGGAGCATCAGCGGTCCTCCCATACCGGAAAGAAGGAGCGCTTCACAATCCTGCCCGTTAAACGCCGAAAGACCGTCTCCGAGGTGACAGCTAATCTTCTCTTCCAGACCTTCCTTTTGGATATTCCGTCTTGCACTTTCCAGCGCCTTCTCTCCTATATCGCAGGCATAAACATGCTCCGCTTTTCCGGAACGAATCAGTAAAATGGAGGAATACGCATGGTCACAGCCGATGTCGGCAACTGTCTTCACCTTTGGAAATAATTTCACGATTTCTTCAATTCGTTTATGCAAAAACTCCTCCTTTTAAACGGAAAGTGAAAATTTCTCCCAGTAGTCCCTCTCTTTAAAAAAACCGGACAGCGCTTCCGCATCAACCGTTTGTTCAATTTCTTCTTCGATGCGTTGCAGTTTCATTCTCCTTATATAATCTGCAAGTAATTTTCTTTCTTCGTCCCGTTCCAAATCCATGTGATAATAATCTCCATGATACAGCTTCACAAGCTTACGATATTTCTCTTCCTCTTCCTGATAGCTATCCAGGATTTCCTGCATGGATATCCCTTGTAGAAGTTTCTCATATACTTCCTGCAAGAGAGGCACTTTAAAATCGGATACGGAAATAAATGCTTTGGCCTTTTCGACCGATTCACTCCTTTGCATGAGAACGGATAGAAATTCCTCTTCCAAAGAAGAATTCCATTTTTCTTCCCGTTTGTTCTCCACTCCGCCGGAGCTCTTTCTTAAACCGAACTGAAGATGCCCTTTCTCTTCCTCCTTGTCGAGAAGATATTGCAGGCTCTCCACTCTTAACATCTGCTCCCTTGCTACCGCCTTCATATAATTTTCCCGTTCCACAAGATCGGTAAAGCTATGCTTTAAAAGTGCAGCAATACTTTCCATGTATTTCTGCATTCCTGCCGGATCCTGTAGGTTGAACTCGGCTTTCCTTTCTTCTACTTCCCATAAAAAGGCATTTTGGGCTCCATCGATACGCTTCTGAAAAGCCTCCCTTCCTTCTGCTTTCAAAAATTCGTCCGGATCTTTGTAAGGGCTTAAAGAAATGACTCTTCCTTCCAGCTTCTTTTCCCGCAAGATGGGAATGGCCCTTTTACAAGCCTTTTTTCCGGCGCCGTCACTATCAAAGCAAAGGTAGATGATTGCATTAAATCGCTTCAGAAGCTCCGCCTGCTGTTCGGTAAAAGCAGTCCCCAAAGAGGCAACCGCTTCGATAAATCCCCACTGATGAAGGGAAATGACATCCATATAGCCCTCACAAAGAATAAAATATCCGGCTCTGGACTTTCGCGCGAAATTTAAGGCAAAAAGATTTCTGGACTTATCAAAAAGCTTGGTTTCCGGTGAGTTCAAGTACTTAGGCTCTCCATCGCCCAGTACTCTCCCTCCGAATCCGATTACGCGACTATGCAAATCCATGATAGGAAAGATTAAACGATTAAAAAATTTATCATACACTGCATTTTCACGGAAAGTAAAAAGACCCGACTCCTGTAGAATCTGGTCGGAAAAAGACAGCGCTTTACAATACTGATATAAACTGTCTCTCTCCTTTCCGGCATACCCCAAGCCGAAATGGGTAATACTTTCTCCGCTGAGTTCTCTTTTCTGACAATACGCGAGTCCAAGCTTTCCTTTCTCACTCCTTAGCTGTTTTACATAAAATAAAGCGGCTTGCTTATTGATTTCCAATATCTTATACCGAAGATCTTCTTCTCCCCGGTTCCGCTTTTCTTCTTTCGGAAGAGACACTCCTCCTCTTTCCGCAAGTTCTTCCAACGCTTCCACAAAGCTTAAATTCTCATACTCCATGAGAAAGCGAATGCTGTCTCCCGCCTTTCCACAGCCGAAACAATAAAAAATCTGCTTCGACGGAGAAACCGAGAAGGACGGGGTCTTTTCCCCATGAAAAGGACAAAGGCCGAAATAGCTTGCGCCCTTTTTTTTCAGATGAACATACTGTCCTATCAAATCCACGATATCTGTTTTTCGACGAACTTCCTCTACAATGTCCTCTCCGTAGTACATGAAAGCTCCTTCTCAACACAACGAAACTACACAACCCCTTTTACATGGTATATTTTCTCTTCCCGGCACCCTCTTCCCGGACAATCAGTCTTTCGCCCATGCCTTCGGCACAAAATACTCCATGAATTTATGATTACAATATTCATCCGTCATGCCGGAGATATAATCACAAACTACACGCTCCAGATGTTCTTCCCGGGATACCGTCCTGTCTTCCAAACTTTCCTCATAAAGAAAACGATACTCTTCCGTAAGTTCATCGGGATGCTCCATATAGAAGGTAAAGAGCAGTCGAATCATCCCCTCCACCTTCCATTCCTCTTCCTTCGCTTTACTCTTCCGATATACATGGGTAAACATCCACTTACGAAAATCTTGCATCGTCTCCTCTACAAGAGGATCCATAGAAAGCCTCGGCTTCCCTATGGAAGAAAAAATCACGGAGCGAATCAGGGTATTCATCCTCTCCTTAACCGTCCTCCCCAGAATACGCCGGTATTCTTCCGGAAGATCTTCTTCAGAAAGAATGCCTCCCCGTATGGCATCATCTACATCATGATTCAGATAGGCTATCTTATCGGAAAGGCGAACTGCCTGTCCCTCCAAGGTACTGGGATTTCCTGCGCTTCTGTGGTTCTTGATTCCATCCCTGACTTCCTTCGAGAGATTCAGTCCGCGCCCGTTCTTCTCTAACACTTCCACCACACGAATGCTCTGCTCCACATGAGAAAAGCCGAAAGAGCAGATCTTCTGCAAAGCTCTTTCTCCCGCATGGCCGTAAGGCGTATGACCGAGGTCATGCCCGAGCGCAATGGCTTCCGTCAAATCCTCATTTAACCGTAATGCCTTCGCAATACTTCTTGCAATCTGACTCACCTCAAGCGTATGCGTGAGTCTTGTGCGATAGTGATCTCCCTCCGGCTGAATAAAAACCTGTGTTTTCTGTTTTAAACGCCGGAAAGCTTTCGAATGCAGTATACGATCACGATCTCTCTGAAAAATGGTACGAATATCATCCTCTTCTTCCGGAAAATCTCTTCCCAATGAATTCATGCTTAAGCAGGCATAGGGAGAAAGGATTTCCTTTTCCAATTCCTCCATCTCTTCACGTATTGTCATAATCCACCTTCAAAAGAAAATGCTCTATAGAAACCAAATTTATACCAATCCCTGAAAAAGTAAAAACAAAATAAGCAGCGGCAGAACATACAAAAAATACGGTTTGAAAAACTTCGGCATCTTCAGGCCTTCTCCCTTATTGCACTCCGCAATATACCGGTCAAAGCCGAAGCCCCATCTGCTCACACAAAAAAGCAGATAAATAAGAGAACCGATTGGCAGAATCAGATTGCTCACAATAAAATCCTCTGAATCCAGAACATCCCTTCCTCCAATCAGATGGATCTCTTTCCATAAATTATACCCTAAAATACAGGGAATACTCATCAGAAAAATGAAAATACAATTCACTATCACGGCTTTCTTTCTATCCCAGTGCAGATTCTCCATACTGGTAGAAATCAAGTTCTCAAAAACGGCAATAACCGTTGAAAAACTGGCAAAGGTCATAAAGAGGAAGAAAAGGCTTCCCCAAACTCTCCCGAATTGCATGTGCATAAACACCTTCGGTAAGGTAAAGAAGATGAGAGGCGGTCCTGCATCCGGTTCCACGCCAAAGCTGAAGCAGGCAGGGAAAATGATTAAGCCGGAAAGAACAGCCACAAAGGTATCTAAAGCGCAAATCTTTACCCCTTCACTGACCAGACTGTAGTCATCCGACATATATGAACCGAAGATTTCCATGGCGGCAACGCCGAGAGATAAAGTAAAAAAAGACTGATTCATTGCAGCGGAAATGACATGAAAAAGACCATTTTCTTTCACTCTCTCCAGATTGGGAAGAAGATAAAACTTGGCACCAGCAGACGCGCCCGGCAGAAGAAGGCTATGCACGGCAAGAATCACGATTAAGAGGAGTAAGGCGGACATCATCACCGTCGTTACTTTCTCAAGCCCCTTCTGTAAGCCCAGAGAACAAATTAAAAAACCGCCGATTACCGTAACGCCCATACAGAGCGTCATTTCTTCGGGTCTCGCCAACATGGTTGAAAAAATACCGTCTACTTCTTCCGCCTGTATTCCCTGAAAAGTGCCGAACAGAAATTTAAAAAAATAAGAAAGCATCCACCCCGAAACGGTTGTATAGTACATCATTAAAAGATAACAGCCCAGGATGCATACATAGCCGTGGAGATGCCATTTGCTTCCCTTCGGCTCCAGTGCTGCATAAGCTTGAACCACCGACTTCCTAGCCGCTCTTCCAACCGCAAGTTCCATCGTCAGAACCGGCAAGCCCATAATCAAGAGAAAGAGGAGATAAAAAAGAACAAAAATGCCTCCCCCGTTCTGTCCAACCAGATACGGAAACTTCCATACATTTCCGATTCCAATCGCACAGCCTGCACTCACAAGAAGGAACCCGATTCTCGATTTAAAATTCTCTCTACCCATACTCTCCCCTCCTATAAAAAAACAGGAGATGCTTTTCACATCTCCTGTTCTCAAACGTCGATGCGACTGGATTCGAACCAGCGACCTCTGCGTCCCGAACGCAGCGCTCTACCAAGCTGAGCCACGCATCGATATAAAGATTCGGTCATAGAAACTTCTTTTCTCTATCTCCTTCGAAAAGGAAGCTCTATTTCCTTCTACACCGGCGAACTCCTGTATCAAAGAGCCGCTAGTGTAGAATTATAACGGATTCACTCTTTCCTGTCAACGCAATAAAGAAAGAAATTTATGCCTGTTCTGCCGGCTCTTCTGTCTTATTTTCGGTCGGGATAGCCTTCGCCAGTGCCGCCCTGTTCGACTGCACGATGCTTCTGGAATCCGTAAGCGAGGACTTCAATTCATTCAGATGAACAGTCGCATTCTCTAAGGAGCGGGAAATAATGGTTTCCAGACTGGCAAGCATCTCGTCCGTGTAACGAATCGCATTGGAACGAATCTGATCCGCATCCTGCACCGCATTGTTCACGATGGAATCGGCTTGATTCTGCGCATCCTGTACAAGCGCATTTGCCTTGCTATAAGCCTGCTGCATGATTTCACTATCCGAAACCATCTCCTCCGTCTGGACCTTCGCGTCTCCTATCATGGACTCCGCCTGTGCTTTGGCATCGGCAAGAATCGCATCCTGTTGGGAGATAATCTTCTGATACTTCTTAATCTCTTCCGGTACACGGAGCCGAAGCTCAACCAGAAGTTCTTCCATCTCCTCTTTATTCACTACAATCTTCGTATTAGACAAAGGTTGAAACTTACAACTGTCGATATACTCTTCAATCTCTCCAATCAACTGCTCAATTCTGCTCATAACTCCTCCGTCTGTTTAATAACCGTATTTTTCCTTCATCGCGTTCTCCACCATGCGGGGTACAAACGCCGATATATCTCCGTTGTAGGAGGCAATCTCCTTGACGATACTGGAACTAAGATAAGAATATTTCAAATTGGTCGCCAGAAACAAAGTATCAATGTCCTCTGCCATCACTTTGTTGGTTTGTGCAAGCTGCAATTCGTATTCAAAGTCGGTAACCGCCCGAAGACCACGTACAATCATAGTCGCGCCGACTTCCTTTGCATAATCTACGGTAAGACCGCTAAAAGAATGCACTTCTACGTTCTTGTACTCCTTCACATACTCGCTAATCATTCTAACACGCTCTTCCATGGAAAACAACGATGACTTGCTTTTGTTTATCAATACGGCAATAATCAATTTATCTACCATTTTTGCACTTCTGGAGATAATATCCAGATGCCCGAACGTGACCGGATCAAAAGATCCCGGATAAATCGCTTTCTTCATTTTCCCCTCCTCTACCCATTTTTACTTTCCGTTCTTCCATCTCTTTTCCAATTGGCGAAATTCCTCACGCTCACAAAAAAGACTAATTCGCATTGAAGCGGAGAAAGACATGTTTATTTGTTTTATAATTTTTCTCTCGAAGAATCTTGAACCCTTCCTCTTCCATAGCGGAAAAATCCTCGTCTAAAGAGGACTCCACTACAAACAGAGTGTCAAGCGAAACAAAGGGTTTATCCCGAAGGCGTTTCAACGCAGCCACCGCCAATCCCTTCTTATAAGGCGGATCCATAAACACGATTCCGAAATGATAATCTCTTCCGGAAAGACTGTTAATTGCCGAATTGAAATCGCCGGGAAGGACAAGGGCACTGTCCTTTAATTGACACTTCGTGAGGTTCTCCTCAATGCAGGAAAGCGCCTCTTTTTGACAATCGCAAAAGACTGCTCTCTTCGCCCCTCTGGAAAGCGCCTCGATACCAAGCGCACCGCTTCCAGCAAAGAGATCCAGGATATCCTTATCCGATAAATCAAATTGCAGAATATTAAAAAGGGTCTCCTTAATCCGGTCTTGCGTCGGTCTTGTATCCAAACCCTCCGGTGTCTTTAAACTCATTCTTCTCTTTGTTCCCGCAATCACTCTCATAATGTATCCTTTAACCCCTTTAAAATGGCTTGATGCCGCTCCAAATCCGGATCTTCCAAAAGAATCTCTTCCGCCTTCTCTCTCGCTTTCTGAAAAAGGTCCTCATCCTGCAAGGGATCCGCCAAAAGAAAACGCAAGTCTCCGGACTGCCGTTCTCCAAAGAAGAGATCCCCGGGTCCCCTCAGACGCAAATCCTCTTTGGCAATCAGAAAACCGTCATTGCTGTTTTGGATGATGGCCAAACGTGCTCTGGACTTTTCATCATCCTTCCGATCCAAAAAAATACAGTAACTCTGTAAAGCGGAACGCCCTACTCTTCCTCTTAACTGATGCAGCTCGGCAAGGCCGAAGCGCTCCGCATTTTCAATCAGCATCACCGTAGTGTTCGCTACATCCACGCCCACTTCCACAACCGTAGTAGATAAAAGAATCTGTACTTCCCCTTTCTTAAAAGAATCCATGACAGCTTCCTTTTCCTCGCTCTTCATCTTACCATGTAAAAGAGCAATTCGAATCTCTTTCGGGAAAAACTTCTTCAATACTTTTTCATAAGAAAGAACATTTTCCACTTCCAGGCCGTCATTTTCCTCTATCATCGGACAAATCACATAAGCCTGTCTCCCTTTTTCGATTTCCCCGAGCATGAAGCGAAAGACTTTCTCCTGCTCTTCCTTATGCACTAAGGCATTTTTTATGGGAAGTCTGTCCGACGGCTTTTCCTGCAAAACGGAGAGCGGCATACTCCCGTAAAGGAGTTTGGCAAGGCTTCTGGGAATCGGCGTTGCGGAAAGAAACAAAGCATGCGGTAATTCTCCTTTTTTCTCTAAGAGGAGTCTTTCCTTGATACCGAAGCGATGTTGCTCATCAATCACAATACTTTCCAGATTTCGGAACTGCACTGCCTCCTGGATGAGTGCCTGCGTCCCGAAAACAGCCAGAATCTCTCCTTTTTTCAATCGCTCGTAAATGCTCTTTTTCTCCTTTGGGCTCGTACTGCCAAGAAGTAACGCAAGGCGATTTGTCGCAATCCGTTTTTTCCTAACTTGTTCTTCTCTGCCTTCCGCCTTCTCTCCTTCTTCTATTTTCCGAAAAAGGGCAAGTGCATTCTCATAGTGCTGTTTTGCGAGAATTTCCGTTGGCGCCATAAATGCGGTCTGCTTCCCTTCCTTCATCGTAAGATAAAGAAGATAAAAAGCAATTAATGTTTTCCCCGAGCCGACATCCCCTTCAATAAAACGGTATACCCTCTTCTTCTCAAGAAGGTCCTTCCGTATCTCCCCCATGACCCGACTCTGTGACACAGTCGGAGAGAAAGGCAGGTGAAAGAGAAAGGCATCCTCCCCGCTACAATCATACGAGATGCCCTGTTTTTCCGTCCGATACTCCTGTTCTTCCTTTTTTAAATATATGGAGTAATAAAACAACTCCTCAAATGCCAGCCTTTTTCTCCCTTCTTCCCGCTCCGAAAAGTCCTTTGGAAAATGAAGAGCATGAAGACTGTCTTTCTTTTGCCGTAAAGAAAGCACTCGTAACTCTTCTTGAGAAAAGAGTTCCTCACAAGCAAAGTCCTCTTGAAAAACAGAAGCGATGGCTTTCCTTCGAATGTAATTCTTCACCCCTTTTGCAGAGGAATACACCGCTTCAAGTACCTTTCGCTTCTCCCCGTATTCTTTTAGCGGAAAGTATTTCGCCTGTAAAAGATAGCCTTTTCCTTTATAAAAACGCACCTGCCCGTAAAAGACAAAATGCATCCCTTTTTTGAGCAGCTTGGCAATGTAAGGAGCATGAAAATACTGTAAAGTAAGCTCTCCCTCTTTATCCTGAATGCGTGCCGTAAGAACTTCCGCACTCGTCCCTCTTCTTCGAAGAAAGTCTTCCTGTAAGACAGCGGAAAACGCCATCCATTCCTTCTCTTTCGCTTCTTTTATAGAAGAAATTTCCGGATAGGACAGATAGCTAAGCGGAAAGGACAGGAGGAGATCCTCCTTGGTAAATATCCCTTCTTTATGAAAGAGAGTGGCGGTTTTCTCCCCCACTCCCTTAATGCTTTCTACCGGATCACAGAGCATATTCTATATCACTCCAAAGATACAATATAGTAATACACTGCCTGTCCGCCATTCTGTAATTCAATCTCTAAATCTGAAAACTCTTCCCGAAGAACGGACACCAGATTCTCCGCATCCTCCGCCTTCACATCGGCTCCATAATACAGGCTAAGCATCTCCCCTTCTCCCATCTTCGGAATTGCTTCCCGCATCGCGGAAAGGATGTCCTTTGCGGAAGAAAGTAAGCCATGATCTCCCAAGAAAAGAATGTCTCCCGAATGAATTTCTCTTCCGTCTATCGTTGTATCACGAACGGCATAGGTGACTTCTCCGGAAGAAACCCCGGCAAAACTTTCCTGCATGACCTCCTTGTTTTCCTCAAAATCCCCCTCAGGTTGGAAGGCAAGCAATGCCGAAATCCCCTGCGGAATCGTCTTAGTCGGAAGAACAAAGAGGGACTGTTCCGTCAGGATACTGCCTACCTGCTCTGCCGCAAGAATGATATTCTTATTGTTCGGCAAAATAAAGATATGATCCGCATCCATCTTTTCGGCGGCTTTCACCAAATCCTCCGTGGAAGGATTCATACTCTGTCCACCGGAAACCACTTCATCAACCCCGAGATCCCGAAAAATATTTTCCAAGCCTTCACCGGAACAAACCGCTATAAAGCCGAAGGTTTTATGTTCTTTCTTCTCCGCCTGCTCTTCTTCCAGCTTCTCCATAGCGGCAATCCTGGATGCGTCCTGTATCAGAACCTCATGATGTTCCAAGCGCATATTGTCAATCTTCATCTTGGAAAGATAGCCCATCGTGAGTCCTTTTTCAAAGGCTTCTCCCGGATGATTCGTATGAACGTGTACCTTAATCAAATCTTCATCGGAGAAACATACAATGGAATCTCCAATCCCGCTTAAATAGGTCCGTAAAGCATCCACCTCTTCGTCCGTAAAAGGATGATTGCCGTTTACCATGAACTCCGTACAATACCCGAAACGAATATCCGCTGTGGAAATATCTCCTCTGTTCTTTCTTTCTCCGGTCAATGCGGAAACGGCAGCATTCTCCGTCAATTCTAAGTTCAGAGTAATTTCTTCTCCTCTTAAAGAACGGAGTGCTCCCTCCATAACCGCCATAAGGCCCGCTCCGCCGGAATCCACTACCCCTGCTTCTTTCAAAACCGGAAGTAACTCCGGTGTCTCTTTCAGAACCTCTTCTCCGTGCGCATAAACTTTCTCGATAAGAGGAAGAATCTCTTCTTCGGTCAGAGAAAGTTCCATAATCTTATCCGCCATTCCCTTCGCAACGGTAAGAATGGTTCCTTCCTTCGGCTTCATCACGGCCTTGTATGCAGTCTCGACCGCTCTCTGAAAGGCTTTCGCAAGAACCAGACTGTCAATTACTTTTACTTCCTGAAGTTCCTTCGTAAATCCGCGGATGAGCTGAGATAAAATAACACCGGAATTCCCCCTTGCACCGCGAAGTGCTCCACCGGACATCGCTTTCAAAATTCCTTTTAAATTATCATTTTCCACAGCACTGAGTTCTTTCGCCGCGGACAGAATGGTCATCGTCATGTTTGTACCCGTATCTCCATCCGGCACCGGAAATACGTTTAACTCATTAATTACATCTTTTCTGGCATTTAACTGATTTGCACCGGCTAAAAATGCCTGCTTTAATTCTTTTGCACTTAGCACTTTACCCACAGGGTTGTCCCTCCTATCAATCAATTATACGCACACCTTCTACATATACATTGATGCAATCCACTTCCATACCTGTAAATTGAGAAATACGGTACTCTACACTCTCCATCAGATTCTCCGCTACCGCTTTAATGCTCACGCCGTATGCCACAATGACATGAAAATCCAAACTGATTCGATTGTCTTTAATCTGTACATTGATTCCCTTATGGTAACTTTCCTTTCGTAATAAACGGGCAAGACCTTTCCCGCTCATTGGCACCGCAGCCATGCCCACAATACCGAAGCAGGAAACCGCAGCATTTCCGGCATATTCCGCAATGACTTTCTCGGAAACTTCGACCTCTCCAAAACGCGACGGAATTTTTCCTTTCATAAGCCTGTCCTCCAATTCTGATTATGCAAAACGACTAAAGAATAACAGCGTAAAGAAAAGGATTCTCGATAGTTCGAGAATCCTCTAACAGTATACTCCATTTTTTTTCCAATGGAAAGAGATTAATAATTTCTCTTCTTCTCCAGTTGTAGGATTACAATACATATGTTACATCACAACTGAATAAAGAAAGCGGAAGAGCCTGTCTTGTGTTAAAGTTAGTTCACCACAAACAACACCCAACTCAAGGAGGTCTTCCGCTGTGGCTACTATAACACAAGATTTACTCTTCAGGCTATCACTTATTCGCTACGCTGAAAAACATGGCGTAACAAAGGCTGCTGTTAAGTATCATGTCAATCGGCAGTATATCTATCGATGGAAAAAACGTTTTGATGGCTCACCGGATTCCCTGCGCTATCTCTCCAGACGGCCACACAGTCACCCTAATCAGCATAATTCCGATGAGCTTAAACTTATCTCTGATATGCGCCGCAGAAACCCTCACGCAGGCCTTGTTATTTTCTGGGTAAAACTTATACAAAGAGGCTACAAACGTTCTATTTC
>JABZIV010000034.1 GCA_015258095.1 Lachnospiraceae bacterium | reverse complement strand
GTTTTTAAGTAAAAAAAGGGAAATAAAGGAGTTTGCATGGCAAAAAAAGAAGAAAAAGAGAAACTCGAAGTGAAAAAGGAAGTACAAGAGGAAAATAAAGAAGAGACCGTGCTTCCCGTGAAAAAGAAAAGAGGAAGACCGAAAAAAGTTGCAGAACCGGTAGAGAAAGCGGTCTCTATGGAAGAAGAAAAAGAGACGGCAGAGAAGGTGGAAAGAAAGAACGCGGAGAAGAATCCGGAAGAGAAGAAAGCCGGAAAGACTGCTTCCAAAACAGGGAAAAAAATAGCGGGAAGCGGAACGAAGAAGGCTTCTCAAAGCGTACCAAAAGAAAAAAAGGAAGAAAAATCCACTGCTGAGGAACTGTCTTTAGAGGAGACAAAGATTGCGGAGCAAAAGGGGCTGGACAAGGACGTAGAAAAACCCCGGGAAACGGGAAGTGCGGAAGAAGCGGGAAAGAGTGAAGAACCGGTTAGAAAAGAAGGCCCGCGCGATGCCGATGCGAGAGCGGTACAAGGCATTTTAGAGATTATGGCGGATGGATACGGATTTATTCGTTCGGAGAATTTTCTTCCGGGAGAGCAGGATGTTTATGTGAACAACTTGATGATTCGCCGTTTTCATTTAAAGACGGGGGATATGCTCTACGGCTATGCCAAATCGAGAAACCCGCAGGAGAGGTACAGTGCGCTTCTTTTTATTGAGAAGGTGAACAATCTCCCCCTTTCCGCGCTCTTCGGCAGACCGGATTTCGACAAGCTTACGCCGATTTTCCCGGATGAACGAATCCCGATGGAAAGAGAGGGGAAGCGCGTTTCCACTTCTCTTCGTGTACTGGATCTTCTTGCTCCTATTGGAAAAGGACAGCGAGGAATGATCGTTTCTCCGCCAAAAGCCGGAAAAACCACGCTTCTGAAACAAATTGCACAATCTATTTTACAGAATGAACCGGACATGACTCTGATGATTCTTCTTATTGATGAAAGACCGGAAGAAGTCACGGATATGATGGAAGAAGTGGTCGGAGAGAAGGTACAAGTCATTTACTCTACTTTTGACGAACTTCCCGAACATCATAAAAGGGTGGCGGAGATGACCATTGAACGCGCTAAACGGCTCGTAGAGCAGGGACAGGATGTCTGTATTCTTCTGGACAGTATTACTAGACTGGCAAGGGCATACAACCTGATTGTTCCCTCTTCCGGAAAGATTTTATCCGGCGGAATGGATTCTGCCGCACTGCATATGCCGAAGCGTTTCTTCGGTGCGGCAAGAAATATTCGAGAAGGCGGAAGTTTGACGATACTTGCGACGGCACTGGTGGACACCGGTTCCCGAATGGATGATGTCATCTATGAAGAATTTAAGGGAACGGGCAATATGGAGCTGGTTTTGAATCGGGAGTTACAGGAAAGAAGAATCTTCCCCGCTATCGATATTCAAAAATCGGGAACCAGAAGAGATGACCTCCTCTTGAGTCCTTTGGAGAAGGATGCGGCAGATTTTCTCCATAGAGAATTGTCTTCCGATAAGAAAAATGCAGTAGAAGAAACCCTGTCCCTTTTTGACCGTACCTTAAACAATATCAAACTCTGCGAGGCTTTGGTCAGGGGAAGAGGGATGAGTTCGGAAAGAACGGTTCCGGAACGGGAAGACAATGTCTTTGTTCGTGTGAACAAAAAGAATTTTTCAAATTAACTGTAACCTTTTTCTTCCTTTTTTGTCATCTAGGGTGGAGGAGAGGATTGAGTAAGAAGATACTCTCCACCTTTAGAAGATATATTTTTGCAATAATGGAGGAAAAAGCAATGAAGAACACAATGATGGAAAAGAAGAATACAGTATGGAAGAAGGCTTTGGTACTGTCCTCTGCGATGCTTATGGGGATTTCTCTTATGGCTTGTGGAGGAAAAGGAGCGGCAAAGTCCGAGACAGGAAAGACCGAGGTTTCTACGGAGTCTCAGAAGGCAGGAGAAAAGGCGGATGAGAAGAAGACGGAAGAGCTGAAGGGAAGCATTTCCGACATAAAAGATTTTATGTTTACCATCACAACAAAAGAAGGAAAGTCCTATGCATTGAACTTTGATAAGAAGCCGGAAGGTTTAAGCGATGTAAAGGACGGAGACGACGTTGTTGTGGAGTATACAGGAAAGCTGTCGGAAGTGGATCCTTTTGAAGGAGAGATTTTGTCTGTAAAGAAGGCCTAAGTTTTTCACAAGAAAGACAAACCTTTATCGTATCCTCTTTTTGAAAAGGGAGAAAGTTGAGGTTTGTGGGTGTGTATGGAAGACCGTGAAATTATAGATTTATTTTTCAAAAGAGATGAGGAAGGGATTCTCCGTTTAGAGGAGCAGTACAAGGCGTATTGCGGGAAGATTGCAAGTCAGATTCTTTCGCAGAGAGAAGATGTGGAAGAAGTCTTAAATGATACCTGGCTGAGCGCCTGGAATGCAATTCCTCCGGAGAGACCTTCTTTTTTAAAAGCGTATTGTGCGAAAATTACACGAAATGCAGCGATTAATCGTGTTAAGATGCTTGGGGCGAAGAAGAGAGCCTGTGATTCTTTTACGGAAAGTATTGAGGAATTAGCGGACAATGTTTCCCTGTCCACGAATAATGTAGAAGAACATATTGCCGAAGAAGATCTTGTTCAGTCTATCAATACTTTTCTTCGTGCACTGAAAAAGGAAACGCGTATTTTTTTTGTACGAAGATATTTTTATCACGATGATATAAAAGAGATTGCAGAGCGATACGGGGTTACAGAAAGTAAGGTGAAAGTCAGTCTGCATCGAACAAGAAATGAATTAAAGAAAAAGCTGCAAGATGAAGGTTTATTATGAGAGATGAGAAATTAATTGAAGCAATGGGGAAAATAGAAGATTCCTTTATTCTGGAAGCGGATGAAGACCCGGCCGGAAGAAACGCTGAAAGGAATTTGTACCCCATGAGGAGGAAGAAAATATGGAGTCGCATGATAAAGAGTGCAGCGGCTGCCTGCCTTCTTCTTTCCCTTATTCTTCCCAATGTTTCTGAACACACGGCTTATGCGCTGCAAGCGATTCCTGGACTTGGAAGGTATTTTCAGTTAATTACACTTAGGAAGTACTCTTTTCAAGATGGAAAGCACAGTGCGGAAGTCAGTACGCCTTATCTTTCCGCGGGAGAAGCGCTACAGGATAAAGAGGACGGTGCCGTTCCGGAACAGAATGCTTCCGCCTCCGCAGAGAAAATCAATACCGACATCGAAAAGAAGACGGAGGAGCTTGTTCAGGATTTCAAAGAAGAATTGGCTAAGACGGAATATAAGAATTTGGATGTTTCTTATAAAGTACTTCTGGATTCGGAGGATTATTATGTGCTTGTGCTTTCTGCCCTGTCTCAGGAAGGAGACTCCTCGACTCTGAATCATTATTATACTGTGGATAAACATAGCGGAAACCTGCTCACGTTAAAGGATCTTTTCCCCGATACGCCCGATTATGAGAAGATTCTTACCGAAGAAGTTAGAAGACAGATTCAAGAGCATAATCAGAAATTTTCGGAGAAGTACTTCCTGCAGGATGGAGAGGACAGTGAAGGCTTTAGAGAGGTTCATGCGGACCAGAGTTTTTATATCAATGAAAACAATCAGCTTGTTTTGGTCTTCCCGGAAGGAGAGGTTGCCCCGATGTATATGGGTGAGCAGCAGTTTTTGATACCCGAGAGTATTTGGCATAAAACGTCTTGACGGGATAGAAAGAGCACTTGGCATAAGCGGAGAAATGGGATAGAATGAGGCGTGTTACGGAGAGGCTTTGTTAGGGACGAAGAATGAAGTTTACACGACGCAGTATAGAGAATCGTTTATATGAATTACAAAGTAAGCGAGCGCGAATTTGGCACAGATTAACAGGAATTGTAAAGACTGTGGTTCTGTTCTGTTTCGTTGCTTCGCTTTTTTTGTCGCTTTCTTTTGCTTTCGGCATTTTTCAGGGGATATTGGACTCCGCTCCGGATATTCATAAGATTCATGTCGGACCTACCTCTTATGCGACAAAAATTTACGATAAAAAGGGGAATCTGATGTCTACTCTGGTTACGGAGGGATCCAACAGAGAAAGAGTCAGTTATGAAGAACTTCCGAAAGACATGGTTAATGCCTTTGTCGCGATAGAGGATGAACGCTTTTGGAGTCATAACGGAATTGACTTCCGCTCTATTTTGCGCGCGGTAAAGGGGGTTGTTTCCGACGACAGCTCACGTGGCGGAGGTTCCACGATTACGCAGCAGCTTCTGAAGAACAATGTCTTTGGAGGCGGACTGCATGAAGGAAAGTTTGAAAAATATGTTCGTAAATTTCAGGAGCAGTATCTGGCTCTGGAACTGGAAGATCAACCGGGATTGGACAAGAAAGAGATTAAGAAGAGCATTCTTACGGAATATTTAAATACCATCAATCTGGGAGCCAATACACTGGGGGTAAAGGTTGCAGCCCGTCGTTATTTCAATAAAGAAGTGAAAGATTTAACGCTGTCGGAATGCACGGTTATTGCCGCGATTACGAAGAATCCTTCGAAGCTCAATCCGATTACACATCCAGAAAACAATGCGCTGAGAAGAAAACAGGTCTTGCACAATATGCTTTCGCAAGGTTATATTGACGAGACCCGCTATGAGGAAGCACTTGCCGATCCGGTCTATGACAGAATTCAAAATGTGAATTCCGCATCTCAGGGGGAGGAGAAACCCTATTCCTATTATACGGATGAGTTAACGGAGCAGGTGGTAGACGCCCTTATGGAGAGGCTGCATTATAAAAAAGACGAAGCCACAAAGCTTTTGTATTCGGGCGGCTTAAGTATCTATGCCAATCAGGATCCCGATTTACAGGCTGTAGTGGATCAGGAAGTCAACAATCCGGAAAACTATGATACGGCAAAGTATTCCATCAGCTGGCGCTACACTGTGCAGCATCAGGACGGCAGTGTTGTGAATTTCAGTGAAAAGGATATTGAAAAGTACTTAAAAGAAGGAAAAGGAATCTCCTTTAACGGTCTTTATGCGTCAAAAGATCAGGCGAACAGCCGTATAGAGGAGTTTAAAACGAAGGTTACCGGCGAGGGCGATCGTGTGCTGGGAGAAAGCGTGGATTATATTCTGGAACCGCAGGTCTCTTTCGTATTAATGGATCCTCATAACGGAGAAGTTCTTGCCCTGAGCGGAGGCAGGGGAGAGAAGAAACAGAGTAAAACTTTAAACAGGGCAAGCAATGTACTGAGACAGCCGGGTTCTACCTTTAAGGTGGTCAGTTCTTTCGCACCGGCCATTGACTTATATGGAGCGACCCTTGCTTCCACTTATTATGATTCGGAATACACGCTTGGCAATAAGACCTTTAAGAACTGGTATTCCGGAGGGTATCTCGGATTCCAGAGCATTCGTGACGGAATTGTCTATTCTTTAAATATTGTTGCGGTTCGTTGTTTGATGGAGACGGTGAAGCCGGAAAGGGGATATCAATATGCCGAGTCTCTCGGGATTACGTCCCTTGTAAAAGAAGATGAAAATCCGGCTCTTGCGCTGGGAGGACTTACACGCGGTGTTTCCAATCTGGAACTGACACAGGCATACGGCGCGATTGCAAATCAGGGGAAGTTACAAAAAGCCAAGTTCTTTTCTAAAATCGTAGATCAGAATGGGAAGGTTTTGATTGATACGACGGAAGATGAAGCCACACAGGTGATGAAAGAAAGCACAGCGTATCTTCTCACGGATGCCATGAAAGAGTCGATGGAACCAAATCGTGCTTTTGCGTCCGATGTTCGTGTGACCTCCACTTCAACGAGAGCCCATTTTGACGGGATGAGTGAAGCCGGAAAGTCCGGAACAACCAGTAATAACAGGGATATCTGGTTTATCGGGTATACGCCCTATTATATTGCCGGTATCTGGGGCGGTTGTGATGACAACCAGGTTTTAAAGGATGCGAAAACAGGGGAGTATAACGGCGGAACCGGTTTTCATAAGGATATTTGGCGAAAAATCATGAGTAAGATTCATGAAGGAAAGCCGGATATCGGCTTCCGGAGACCGGATGATATTGTAGAAGCGGAGGTTTGCAGAAAGTCCGGAAAGCTGCCTGTTTCAGGTTGTGCAAGAGACTACCGCGGCAGTGCGGTGATTACGGAGCTCTTTGCCAAAGGGACCGTACCCACCGATAACTGTACGTACCATACTTCCTGGGGAGCCATGATGGTTCCGGAGGAGTATAAGGGATTGGATACGGATGATCATTACTATCGTTATCAGGAGCCGGAAGAAGAGGATGATGACGAGGTTATTGAAATAGAAGAAAAGAAGAACGAGAAAAGCGGAGAGAAGAAGGGAGAAAAGAACGGAGAAAAAAATAATGAAAAAAATAGCGATAAGAGTTTGAAAAACAATAAGGTAATTATTTCCGAGCAGGGGCCGGGGAAGAAGAAACACGAGGAAGATTAGTTTATGGTGAGACGGTTTGTCTTTACAGAGGGAAAATGCAGTTTATCAAAGAATCTTTTTATAGTGAAATAGAAGTCAAGAAGTCTAAATTTTATGCCGGACTTTTTCCGCTTTCCGAAGAAGAACAGGTAGAAAGCTATCTTGCAGAGTGTAAGAAAAAATATAGAGAAGCAAGACATCATTGTTATGCTTATGTTTTCTTGGAAGAGAAGCAGGATTTTTTTCAGGAAAAAAAGAAGCAGAGTGACGACGGAGAGCCGGCAAAAACTGCGGGAATGCCCATTCTGCAAAGAATGGAAGGAGCGGAGCTGAAGAATGCGCTGTTGGTTGTCAGCAGAATCTTTGGAGGAACCCTCCTCGGTACCGGAGGGCTTTCCAGAGCCTATTCCGATGCGGCGAAGGCGGTGCTGGACAAGGCTGTATTTTTGCAACGGGCAGATGGAAGAGAAGTGGAACTGAAGATTCCCTATTCCTTTCTTGGTAAACTGGAGTATCGTTTTGAAAAGCAAAACATTGAAATCCTGGATAAAGTTTTTGGTGAACAGGTTTGTCTGAAACTGCGTATGAAAGAAGAAGATTTTCCCTCTTTCTTAAAAGAGATACAGGAATACGGGAAGGACGGGCTTCTTCTTGCAAACAGAAAATGCCGGTGGTATACTTCCTAAGTTATGCGAAAAGTAAAAAATACATAAAAATGTTGAAGTTTAAGGACGGAAGTCATGATTAAGAAGAGAGAAGATATTCGAAATGTTGCCATTATTGCCCACGTTGACCACGGTAAGACTACCCTGGTGGATGAGCTTTTGAAGCAGTCCGGTGTATTCCGTGATAACCAGGAGGTAGGCGTTCGTGTGATGGACTCCAATCCGATTGAACGTGAACGCGGGATTACGATTTTGGCAAAGAATACTGCAGTAAGTTATAACGGTGTAAAGATTAATATCGTCGATACACCCGGACATGCCGATTTCGGCGGAGAAGTTGAGCGTATCTTAAAGATGGTGGATGGCGCGATTTTACTGGTGGATGCCTTTGAAGGACCGATGCCGCAGACTCGATTTGTATTGCAGAAAGCGCTGGATCTCCGTCTTCCCGTGCTTGTTGTCATCAATAAGATTGATAAACCGCAGGCGCGTTCACTGGATGTGGTCGATGAAGTTTTGGAACTGATGCTGGATCTCAACGCATCGGATGAACAGCTGGATTGTCCCTTCCTCTTTGCGTCCTCTAAGAACGGATATGCAAAGAAGAGCCTCGATGACCCGGATGTGGATATGAAGCCGTTGTTTGAGAGTATCATTGATTTTATTCCGGCACCGGAGGGGGATCCCGAGGAAGAGACACAGCTCCTGGTTTCCACCATCGACTATAACGAATTCGTCGGTCGAATCGGTATCGGAAAAGTGGAAAATGGAAAAATCCGGGTAAATCAGGAAGCACTCGTTGTGAATCACCATAACCCGGATAAGCGTAAGAAAGTGCGTATCACGAAGCTTTATTCCTTTGACGGATTAAAACGTGTGGATGTGGAGGAAGCTGCTTTCGGTGATATTGTGGCTGTTTCCGGAATTGAGGATCTCCATGTCGGGGATACCATTTGTACTGAGAAGAATCCCACACCCCTTCCTTTCCAGAAGATTTCCGAGCCGACAATTTCCATGGATTTCATGGTCAACGATTCCCCGCTTGCAGGAACCGAAGGAAAGTTCGTGACCTCCAGACATATTCGTGACCGTCTTTTCAGAGAGCTGAATACCGATGTTTCTCTCCGCGTAGAAGAGACGGAGTCGGCAGATTGTTTCAAGGTTTCGGGACGCGGAGAGTTGCATCTATCCGTTCTGGTAGAGACCATGAGAAGAGAAGGGTTCGAATTTGCCGTTTCGAAAGCGGAAGTGATCTATAAGACGGATGAGTCCGGTAAGCAGTTGGAGCCGATGGAAATTGCTTACATTGATGTACCGGAAGAGGCGACCGGGTCTGTCATTCAGAAGCTGACGCAGAGAAAGGGAACACTGAACGGAATGACCCCCCTTGCATCAGGCTACACCAGGCTGGAGTTTGAGATTCCTTCTCGCGGTCTGATAGGCTATCGTGGGGAGTTTTTAACCGATACGAAGGGAAATGGAATTCTGAACACCGAGTTCGAGGGATACGGGGAGTATCGCGGAGACTTAAATTATCGCCATCAGGGTTCGTTGATTGCCTTTGAGCAGGGAGAGGCTGTTACCTATGGGCTTTTCCAGGCACAGAATAGAGGAATTCTTTTCATCGGACCGGGGGAGAAAGTCTACAGCGGTATGGTTATCGGACAGAGTCCGAAGTCGGAAGATATCGAGCTGAATGTTTGTAAAACAAAACATCTGAGTAACACGAGAACTTCCAGTTCGGATGAAGCGCTGAAACTGGTTCCGAAGAAGATTATGTCTTTGGAACAGTGTATCGATTTTATTGATACAGATGAGCTTTTGGAGGTAACGCCGGAGAATCTTCGTATTCGGAAGAAAATTTTGGATCCTACTGCGAGAAAACGTGCCGGATTTAATCGGAAATAAGAGGGAGACTATGGCTTTATTTAAGGGTGCCGGTGTGGCCTTGGTGACACCGATGTATAAGGACGGAACAGTAAACTTTGAAGTGCTGCGACTTCTTTTGGAGGAACAGATTGCAAGGGGAACGGATGCCATCATCTCGATGGGGACGACCGGGGAAGCTGCTACACTTAGTGTAGAAGAGCACCTGGAGGTTATTCGCTACACCGTAGAGGTAGTGAAGCATCGTATTCCCGTTATAGCCGGGACCGGTTCCAACTGTACCGAATCCGCGGTTTATCTTTCCAAAGAGGCGGAGAAAGCCGGTGCGGACGGGCTGCTGCTGGTCACACCTTACTACAACAAGGCGACGCAGAACGGGCTGTATTTCCATTTTAAGACCATTGCTTCTCAGGTAAAGATTCCCTGCATTTTGTACAATGTACCGGGAAGAACGGGAATGTGTATTCTGCCGAAGACGATGGCTTCTTTATATCGCGATGTAGAGAATATCGTCGGGGTGAAGGATGCGACAGGCGATGTGGGGATGACACTGGATTTGATGCGCTTGGTGGATGAGGATTTTCTCCTCTATTCCGGAGAAGACGGACTGATTGTTCCGCTTCTTTCCGCCGGAGGAAGCGGTGTAATTTCCGTTTTATCCAATGTTGCCCCGAAAGAGACGCACGATATTTGTGCAAAATGGTTTGCCGGAGACAGAGAGGGGGCGCTGAAAGAGCAGCTTCGCGCATTGCCCCTTATTCATGCCTTATTTAGTGAAGTCAATCCGATTCCGGTGAAAGCGGCTATGCACTTACAGGGGAAAGACGTGGGACCGCTTCGACTGCCGCTTACCGAAATGGAAGAAGCGCATTGCGCAGTGTTGAAAGAGGAAATGAAGCGATACGGTATTTTAAAATAGTTTTATGGTTGTGCGGTAAAAGAGGAAGTCTGGAAAGAGTTCAGCTTTTATTTCACAACTTTTTTATATTGAAAAAACAAGGAGGGAAAATGAAAATACTTTTGCACGGTGCATCGGGAGTAATGGGGAAAAATGTACAGGCGGTGGTTTCTGAAAATCCGGACTGCTCGATTGTTGCCGGTGTCGATAGAGGAATCCATGCGGAGGAATCCTCTGCTTTCCCTGTATATCCGGATATCAAAAAGGTAAAAGAGGATTTCGATGTGATCATCGATTTTTCCGTTAAAGAAGCAGTGGATGCACTCCTCGCTTTCGCCGTGGAGAAGAAAAAGGCCTTGGTATTATGTACAACGGGGCTTAGTGAAACCCAGTTAGAGAAGATTGAAGAGGCGGGACGAACGATTCCGATCCTGCAATCCGGGAATATGTCTCTCGGAATCAATGTTTTAGAGGAACTGCTTCGTGTTGCAGCCGGCAAGCTCTATCAGGAAGGCTTCGATGTGGAAATTGTGGAGGCACATCACAGAAGAAAGAAAGATGCGCCGAGCGGAACTGCCCTGATGCTGGAAAAGGCAGTAGAGGAGAGTATCGGTCAGGCGCTGGAAAAGATCTTTCAGCGAGAGGGACAAAATCGTCCCAGAGAGAAAGACGAAATCGGCATGTCTTCCGTAAGGGGAGGAACGATACCGGGGGTTCATGAAGTTCTTTTTGCCGGAGAAGATGAGGTTATCAAGCTGGAGCATACCGCTTACAGTCGTAAGATCTTCGCGAAAGGTGCTCTCAGTGCCGCATTCTTTCTTTTAAAACAAAAGCCGGGAAGATACACGATGGGAGATGTACTTCGAAAATAAGAGGAGGGAAAGATGGAAAGCCATTCAGTCTATGAGAGTCCATTGTCAGGAAGATATGCTTCCTTGGAAATGCAGGAGATTTTTTCACCTTCTTTTAAGTTTAAAACCTGGCGGAAGCTATGGATTGCTTTAGCGGAAAGTGAAAAAGAATTGGGGCTTCCGATTAGCGAGGAGCAGATCGCGGAGTTGAAAGAGAATGCGGAGAATATCAACTATGAGGAGGCGAAGAAACGGGAGAAAGAAGTTCGACATGATGTGATGAGTCATGTCTATGCCTACGGTTTGCAGTGTCCGAAAGCGAAAGGCATCATCCATCTCGGGGCGACTTCCTGTTATGTAGGGGACAATACGGATTTACTTACCATGCGGGAAGGCTTAAAGCTGATTCGGAAGAAGCTTCTCAACTGTATGAAGGCGCTTTCCGATTTTGCAATGGAGTATAGAGCACTTCCCATGCTCGGTTATACGCATTTTCAGGCGGCACAACCAGTAACCCTCGGAAAAAGAGCCAGTCTTTGGCTGCACGATTTATATCTTGATTTTACGGAAGTAGAGGAATGCATTTCTTCCTTAAAGCTCTTAGGATGCAAAGGAACAACGGGAACGCAGGCTTCTTTCCTGGAACTTTTTGAAGGAAATCATGAAAAGTGTAAAGAACTTGATCGTAAGATTGCGAAGAAGATGGGATTTTCCGCTGTCTATCCCGTTTCCGGACAGACGTATTCCCGAAAAGTGGATTTTAAGGTTTTGTCCGTGCTTTCCGGAATTGCGCAATCCGCGCATAAATTTTCGAATGATCTCCGATTGTTGCAGCATTTAAAAGAGGTGGAAGAGCCCTTTGAAAAAAAACAGATCGGTTCCAGCGCGATGGCCTATAAGCGGAACCCCATGCGTTCGGAGAGGATGGCTGCCCTGTCCAATTTCCTGATGGCGGAAGGAATGAATCCGGGCATCACGGCATCGACGCAGTGGTTTGAAAGGACGTTAGACGATTCGGCAAATAAGCGTCTTTCCATACCGGAAGCATTTCTAAGCTGTGACGGAATTCTGGATTTGTATTATAATATCGTTTGTAATTTGGTAGTCTATCCGAAAATGATTGCAAAACATTTGCAGGAGGAACTCCCTTTTATGGCGACAGAGAATATTCTGATGGATGCCGTGAAGAAGGGAGGAGACCGACAGGAACTGCACGAAAGAATCCGTACGCTATCGATGGAAGCGGGGAGAAGAGTGAAAGAAGAAGGACTGGAAAATGATCTTCTGGAGCGTATTGTACAGGATGATGCTTTCCCTCTGAATGAAGAAGATGTCAAGAAACTGATGCGGGGAGA
Source organism: Lachnospiraceae bacterium (assembly GCA_015258095.1). Taxonomy (GTDB): domain Bacteria; phylum Bacillota; class Clostridia; order Lachnospirales; family Lachnospiraceae; genus Oribacterium. The sequence continues at coordinate 8,855 of JABZIV010000034.1, read as the reverse complement.
GTTGTATATCGGCAGGGCAAAGGAACAGGTGGAAGAGTTTGTCTCGGAATATATCGAGCCTATTCTGAAAGACAATCAGAAGGAACTCAATTTATCGGTTGAGATTGCGCTTTAAACGGCGTCTTCCGGAAATCGATGCGAAAGGATAGGGAAGGATTGGAGGGAAAATGAAGCGGATATTTGCGATTATCGTTTTACTGTTTATCCTGGCAAGTCTGCTGCACTTTCTGTATACTGCGTTCACAGGGGGAAGTAAGGAGTCGCTTCTGGCAGATCTTTTCCTTCTCATGATTGTTCCTTCCGTTTTTTATATTCTGCAATGGATTACCAATTTGATTCGAAAAGACTGATTTCGATGGGAATAGTAGGATAAACAAGGTCTAGAGACTGAAAGAGAAGATCATGCAAAGAATCTCGGAAAGGGGATAACTATGGTTCAGGCAATCGTTGGAGCAAACTGGGGAGATGAAGGAAAAGGGAAGATTACGGATTATCTTGCGGAATCTGCGGATATCGTAGTGCGCTTTCAGGGCGGTGCAAATGCGGGACATACCATCATTAATTCCTATGGCAGGTTTTCCCTTCATCTTCTCCCGAGCGGTGTTTTTAATCCGAAGGTAACCTCCGTTCTGGGAAACGGAGTCGCTTTGGACATTCCGAAATTTCTTGCGGAGTTGCAAGCTTTAGAAGACGCCGGCGTACCGAAGCCGAAGATTTATATCTCGGATCGTGTACAGGTTTTACTGCCTTATCATGTATTGCAGGACAGTTATGAGGAAGAAAGACTCGGTAAGAAGAGTTATGGATCGACGAAGTCCGGTATTGCCCCGTTTTTCTCTGATAAATATGCGAAAATCGGCTTGCAGGTCAATGAACTTTACTACGATGATATTCTGGAAGAGCAATTAAAGAAGATTCTGGAAATTAAAAATTCTCTTTTCGAAGCGCGCTACGGAAAAAAGGGGTTGCAGTATGAGGAACTTCTGGCTGAATTAAAGAAGGAGAGAGAAGAGATTCGCCCGTATCTTTGTGATACTTCCCTATTCCTTCGGAAAGCCATTAAAGAGGGAAAGAAGATTCTTCTGGAAGGACAGCTCGGAACGATGAAGGATACGGATCACGGCATTTATCCGATGGTGACATCCAGTCATACGCTTGCCGCCTTCGGTGCAGTCGGTGCCGGCATTCCGCCGTATAGTATCACAAGTGTTGTCTGTGTTACCAAAGCTTATTCTTCCGCGGTCGGTGCCGGAGAGTTCGTTTCCGAAATCTTCGGAGAAGAGGCGGAAGAACTCCGGAAGCGCGGTGGAGATAAGGGAGAGTACGGTGCAACGACCGGGCGTCCGAGAAGAGTCGGCTGGTATGATGCGGTTGCCTCCCGTTATGGTTGTGCTTTACAGGGTGCAACCGAGGTTGCCTTAACCGTTTTGGATCCTCTTGGCTATCTGGATGAAATTCCGGTTTGTACAGCCTACGAAATTGAGGGGAAAGAAGTGAGAGATTTTCCGGTAACACCCCTACTTCGTAAGGCAAAACCGAAATATACCGTGTTAAAGGGATGGAAGACGGATATTCGCGGGATTCGGGAGTATGAAAAACTGCCGAAGGAGTGCAGAGACTATATCGATTTTATTGAAAAAGAATTGGAAGTACCGATCACCATGGTATCGAACGGACCGGAAAGACATGAAATATTAAAGAGAGTACCTAAAATTTAAATGCTGGAAAGGATGACTTATGGCGCATTGTCCGAATTGTGGAGGGGAAGTCCGGTTTTCCATAGAAAGCCAGGACATGGAATGTCAATCCTGTAAAACACATTTTGATCCGAAAGACTATAATCAAACACCGGAGGGAATGGAAACGGATGTGTACAAGACACAAGTGTTCACCTGTCCGAATTGCGGTGCGGAGATAGAAAGTACGGATTTGTCTGCAACAGGGTTTTGTGCATACTGCGGCTCTGCTGTAGTGTTTGAGAGCCGTGTAAAGGAAGAAAAGAAACCGCATAAGATTATTCCGTTTCAAATTACGAAGGAACAATGTAAGAAAATCTATTTAAACAAGATTCGCTCTTTTTATTATCGAAAGAATGATTTGGAGGATTCCGCTTATCTGGAACGTTTTGTGGGATTTTATCTCCCGTATTGGCTGTATAATTTTGCCTTCCATGAGAAACTGCAACTGGAAGGGAGAAAGCAGTATCAGAGCGGAAATTATTCAATTAAAGAGGACTATGCTCTCAGCGGATTCTTGCAGGGAGAAGTAGACGGTATTCCGTTCGATGCCTCCCTCCGTTTTGATGACAATATATCCGGGGTAATCGCGCCTTTTTCCAAGGAAAAGATGCAGGAGTTTTCTCCCAATTATCTCTTAGGCTTCTATAGTGAAATTTCCGATACGGAAGAGCAGAGCTATGTAGGAGAGGCCTTTTCCTTTCTGGGAGAAGAGGTCGGAAGAGAACTCATGGGAGAGAACGGATTTCATTCCCCTGATATCCTTTTGAAAAAACCGTTTTATCCGGATGCCATTGAAAAGACGGTTTCTGTGGACCGGGCGATGTTTCCGATTTGGTTTTTGAGTTACAAAAAGGGAGACAGAATTGCTTATGCGGTAGTAAACGGGGAAACGGGAAAGATATATTGTGATATTCCGATAGAAGAGCGGAAATTTTATCAGGCGTCGTTCCTTCTTGCGATTCCTATTTTTATCGTCCTCAATCTGTTCTTTCAGATTTCCGCGGTGCATCTTCCGATTTTCACCTTGCTTCTTTCCCTTCTTCTGATTTGTTTATCGGAACTGGAGTTACACCGGATTCGGGAGCGGGATAAGGAAGCATTACGCTATAGTAAGAAGGCGAAAGAGGAGAAGGGAGTGAGGAAGAGCGGAACCTTTCTGGCTATTCTTGCAACGGTTCTTTCCATCTTTGTCCTTCTCTGGCATCCTGTCCGGGATGAATACTATTACCTTGTTTCCGCACTTTCAGCGGTAGCGGCGATAGGATCTCTTAGAAGTATGCTGGAAACCTTTAATGTTTTGTGTACCCGTGCGGTGCCGGATTTCTTTGAGAAGAAGGAGGAGTAAGAATGCGTGCTTTGATAAAGAATGTGCAGAATCGGATTCTACCTCTCTTCTTTTTCGCCCTTTTGTTTTGCGGCATACAGAGTAGGAAAGTTTATGCCATAGAGGAAAGCAATTTCCTTGCTTCTTCCGTGTATCAGAATGAAGAAACGGGGTATACCGCATATCTCGATGATGAGGAGAGTCTGCTCTCCGATGAGGAGAAGAATTTATTAACAGAGAAGTTGAAGCCTTTAACTAAGTATGGAAATGTTGCCTTTCTTTCCGGAAGAGGGGAGGAAAGTGCAGCAGATACGATACGGGATTTTTACGACAGCGTGTTTTATGGAAAAAGCGGTCTGATTTTCTTTATTGATATGGAGAACAGGCAGATTCGAATACAGAGTGGAGGCGCTTTCTATAAGACGATTACACGGGATGTCGCAAACAGTATTACAGACAATGTCTATGTTTTTGCGAGTAGAGGAGAGTATTATAAGACGGCGGCGATTGCTTTCTCTCAGGTAGAGGGAAAGATGGAAGGACGCTTTCTTGCGACTCCGATGCGCTGGATTTGCAATCTGTTTTTGGCGATTTTCCTGGGACTTTTCTTGAACTTTGCGTTTCTTCTTTTGACCTGGAAGCAAAGAAAAGCCGGTTCCAAGGCGGTACTGGGCGTTTTACATCCGGATATTCGTGTGGAGAATCCGCGCATCCTGATGACGAATCGGGTGAAGACACGATTAAGTTCCGGTTCCGGTCGCAGCGGCGGTTTTTCTTCCGGGGGAGGCGGGCATTCTTCCGGCGGGGGCGGACACAGTTTTTAGCTTAGAGCCGGAAGCCGTACTTCAGGAGGAGTTTTTTCGCCATTGCACAGTCTTCTCCGGTATAAAAGCTGATCTGGAGGGCACCTTCTCCTTTCTCCCGGTTATGATTTATCCCGATATTGCGTATGCTGACCATATTGGAGGCCAGTATCGTGGAGATGATGGAAATCGCTCCCGGGTGGTCTTCCACATGAATGGAGATTTCGTAGGCACTATGAATGAGACCCTGAGCAGAGCCGTCCATTGCGTTTCGGTACTGCCCTGCTTCGCGGAAGAGTTCGGAGATTGCTTCGGGCTCTTCTTTTTTAATTTGATCCTTTATTTTTTCCAGAAGATGAAGATAATCGTCCATCATTTCTACAATGGCATCCTTATTGCTCGTGCAGATTTGCTGCCACATGAGAGGAGAGGAGGAGGCAATTCTTGTGATATCTTTGAAGCCGCCGGCAGCAAGCTTCTTCATTTTACCATCCCTATCTTCTTCTTTTAGGAGAGTAACCAGCCCCGCTGCTAGGAGATGCGGAAGGTGACTGACCATGGCTACAGTGCGGTCGTGTTCTTCCGGATTCATTCTGTAAGGAATACTGCCGATGGAAGCGAGAAACACGGTAAGAGCATCCAGTTTCGCTTTCGGAAAGTCGATTCCCGGAGTAAGAATATAATAGGCGTTTTGCAGGAGAAGCGGGTCGGATGCGGAAAAACCGGAAATCTCTGCTCCCGCCATAGGATGCCCGCCGCAAAATTGTGCCGAGAGTTGGAGGGTATTTGCTTCTTCCATGATGGAGGACTTAGTGGAACCGACGTCCGTCAGAATCGTTTTTTTGGATAAATAAGGTTTGATTTCCTTTAAAAAAGCGCGATTCCATTCGACCGGGGCACAGAGAAAGAGTATATCCGTGTCTGCTTCTATTTCCGAGGCATTGTACAGTTCTCGGTTTAGGATGCCTTCCTTCGTTGCGCCCTCGATGGCATAAGGATTCTTTTCTATAGCGGAAATCCTTGCGGAAGGATAGTATTTTCGAATCGCCTTTGCAAGGGAACCGCCAATCAATCCTAAACCGTAAAAAGTAAAATTTCTCCATTCCATAGTTTCACCTCTGCACCATTTCCTTTTGCCGGAATCCTAAAAAAGAATCGTTTTTCATTGTACAGACTGAAAGAGAGAAAGTCTATCAAGGAAAGGACTGTTTTAGAAGAAAAGCTTGCGTGCCATTTCATTTTATATTAGAATGACAACGAGTTTTCGGGAAAACAGGACAGATTGTTCTTCCCGATGAGAAGGAAAGAGGTTTAGGAGGATTTATGGTTTCTGCAGGTGATTTCAGAAATGGTATAACAATTGAAATGGATGGACAGGTAGTACAGATTATAGAGTTCCAGCACGTTAAGCCGGGAAAGGGTGCTGCATTTGTCCGTACCAAGTTAAAGAATGTAATTAATGGCGGTGTTACCGATAAGACTTTCCGTCCGACCGAGAAATTCCCGGCAGCCAGAATCGACCGAGTAGATATGCAGTATCTCTATGATGACGGAGAGATGTACAACTTCATGAACAACGAAACATTTGAGCAGATTGCACTTTCTCATGATCAGATTGCGGACTCCATGAAGTTTGTTAAAGAGAACGAGATTGTAAAGGTTGTTTCTTATCAGGGAAATGTCTTTTCTGTTGAGCCGCCCTTGAAGGTTACTTTGGAAGTAACCCACACGGAGCCGGGAATCAAAGGAAATACTTCTACCGGCGCTACAAAGCCCGCTACGGTGGAGACCGGTGTGGAGGTGCAGGTTCCGCTCTTTGTGAATATTGGAGATAAGATTATTATCTCCACACAGACCGGCGAGTACGAGTCCAGAGCATAGTCATTTCATTTTTGGATAGGAGGAAGACTTCCGAGTAGGGAAGTCTTTTTCTGTAATATATGACGGGATATCCCGGGGAATCTTCGGGTATCTTCTTTGTAGCGAAGGTTGGAACAGTCTATTTTTCTAAGAAAGGATGAGTATGGAAAGCGTAAAGACGATATTGCAGAATTCCGTTGAACTTGCATTTGAATCTGCGGGATACGATAGAGAACTGGGGAAGGTGACGGTTTCCAATCGTCCTGACTTATGTGATTACCAGAGTAACGGTGCTTTAATCGGTGCTAAAAAGTACGGCAAGAATCCGATAGAACTGGCAGAGGACGTGAAGAAGTATCTGGAAGGGGATAAGGCGCTTTCCGTACCGCTTTATGAAAAGATTGAAGTGGTGAAGCCCGGATTTTTGAATTTTACGCTTTCTCCCGCATTTTTGGCAAAGTATTGCAGTCGTATGGCGGAAGATGACAAGTTGGGATTGGATCCGAAGGAAGGGCAGACGATTCTGATTGACTATGGCGGAGCCAATGTTGCAAAGCCTCTTCATGTCGGACACCTTCGTTCCGCATCCATTGGAGAAACTTTAAAGAGACTGGCTATTCGTATGGGAAATGATGCAGTCGGCGATGTCCATCTGGGAGATTTCGGTTTACAGATGGGGCTGATTATAGGGGAGCTGGAAGACAGAGGAGAGCTGGATAAAGATTTTACCATCAGCGAACTGGAAGAAGTTTATCCCTATGCTTCCGCGAAGGCAAAGGAAAAGAATCCGGATGGAAGCTTAAAGAATGAAGCCTATGCGGAACGTGCAAGAGAAATCACGGTACAGCTACAGAAGGGGGTAGAGAAGTACAAGAAGGCCTGGGAGAAGATTCTGAAAGTATCCATTGCGGATTTAAAGAAGAACTATGGCGCTTTGGATGTACACTTTGAAATCTGGAAGGGTGAGTCCGACGCCGAACCTTACTTCCCAAGACTGATTGAAATTCTGGAAGAGAAGGGGCTTTCCTATCGTTCCAATGGCGCTCTGGTTGTCGATATTGCAGAGCCGGAGGATAAAAAAGAACTGCCTCCCTGCATGATTTTGAAGTCGGACGGAGCGAGCCTTTATTCCACTTCCGACCTTGGCACCATCATGGATAGAGAGAAGTGCTATCCTAAGGATTGGTACCTTTATATTGCTGACAGCAGACAGGATCTTCACTATACCTCATTCTTCCGTGTGGCAAGAAAGGCCGAGCTTCTTCCGAAAACCACCAAGATGAATTTCCTCGGCTTCGGAACGATGAACGGAAAAGACGGAAAGCCCTTTAAAACAAGAGACGGCGGCGTGCTTCGTCTGGAAAAGTTGATTGAAGAAATTCAGGAATCCGTATTGAAGAGAATGGAAGAAGGAAAGGACACCGGACTTTCCGAGGAAGAGCGGAAAGAAACCGCGAAGGTCATCGCACTCGCCGCTTTGAAGTATGGAGACCTTTCCAACCAGATTACCAAGGACTATATTTTTGATTTGGAAAAGTTCACTGCATTTGAGGGAAATACCGGTCCTTATATTCTTTATACTATTGTGCGTATTGCTTCGATTCTTCGGAAATATGCCGAGGCAAAGGGAGAGAAGTGGGAAAATACGGCAGCATGGGTTTCCAATTACGAGAAAAAGGATCTGATTCACATAGAGGATAATCCATCTTTACAGGCATTGGAAAAGCAGATTGTGGTTTTCTCGGACGAGATGAAAGATGCATGGAAAGAGCTTGCTCCGCATAAGATCTGCGGCTATATCTATGCACTCGCGAACAGCTTCAACGCTTTCTATCACAATGTAAAGATATTGGGAGAAGAAGATCAGGAGAAGCAGAAGAACTATATTGCGCACCTTGCTCTTACATGGAGAATCTTAACGGATGCGATTCAGGTACTGGGATTCTCCGCTCCGGAAAGAATGTAAATTATATGAAATATTTTGTGCTTAGTGATATACACGGTTCATCGTATTATGCCAAAAAAGCATTGGATATTTATCAAGAAGGAGAATTCGATCGAATTCTCCTTCTTGGGGATATTCTGTATCATGGACCGAGAAACGAGCTTCCGAAGGGGCATGCTCCAAAGGAAGTGATTGCTCTACTGAATCCTCTGAAGGAAGAGATTCTTGCTGTGCGCGGGAATTGTGAGGCGGAAGTGGATCAGATGGTGCTTCATTTTCCGGTAATGGCGGACTACGCTGTCCTGGAATTGGGGGAGAGAAGCGTTTTCATGAGCCACGGTCATCTTTATACGAATGAAACATTTCCACTGCGAAAGAATGGGGATGTTTTTTTACAGGGGCACACGCATCTGCCTGTTGCTGAAAAGAAAGAGCGGGACGGACTCTTTTATTATCATTTAAATCCCGGTTCGGTAAGTCTCCCGAAGGAAGGAAACCCGAACAGCTATGGCGTACTCACGGAGAAAGGATTTCAGATTTTTACTTTGGACGCTTCGTTAGTGAAGGAAGTTGCCTTTTAGTATTTAAGAATCCTTCTTGAATGGAAAAGAGAGCAAGTAAAAACGCTAGGATTCAAGCCGCTCTTGGCTGAATTCCCAGCGTTTTTTCATCGTGGACCTGATGGGAGTCGAACCCATGTCCGAAAACAAATTCCCTTTCCTTCTACTATCATAGTACACTTCCAGATTCCCCACTATAAAAAGCTGTGTACTGCTTCTTACAGCCGGTATCCTCTAGATACGCCCGAGTTCGGGAGGAACCGTTCCCGTCGTTTCTCACAAGAATGAGGTCAGGTTCTTCTCCTGTGAGTGAGAGAAGGCTGGCCAGCAGCACTTAGGCTGCTAATGCGTAACTATTGTCGTTAGCGTTTAATTTTAATTGTGAAGTTTAACGCGACTTCTTTCGGATAGCTTCTAAAGCTGCATCGTCCCCGTCGAAACCGGTACAAGCCCATAAGAAATACAGCTTGCATTCTACCGGAAAGTTGAGGCAAAGTAAACAGAATAGAAGGAAGCGACAGAAAGATGTAAGAGACCGAAGGGTATACACGAGACAGAATGAAACAAGGCAACATAAATATACAAGAAAAAAGGAAGATACGAGACAACATAAAGATACAAGAG
>JABZIV010000033.1 GCA_015258095.1 Lachnospiraceae bacterium | reverse complement strand
ATCAATCAAACTGAAAAGCGGGGACAGGATCCATTTAACGGAGAAGGAGGCGGAACCCTTGGATATCCAGGCGGAAGAGATTCCGCTTTCTGTCGTTTATGAGGACGACGATCTTCTTGTTATTGATAAACCTCGCGGAATGGTGGTGCATCCCGCACCGGGACATTTTTCGGGTACGCTTGTAAATGCGGTACTGGCCTATGCGGGAGATTCCCTTTCTTCCATTAACGGTGTTTACCGGCCCGGGATTGTACATCGCATCGATAAAGATACCTCCGGCTTGCTTTTGGTTTGTAAAAATGACTTTAGTCATAAAGCACTGGCCAAGCAGCTTCAGGAACACAGTATTACAAGACGGTATCATGCGATATGTAAAGGCCATTTTAAAGAAGCGGAAGGAACGATTGATGCGCCCATAGGGCGGGATGAGAAAAATCGAAAACAGCAGGCTATCAATAGGGTACATGGAAAAGAGGCAATTACGCACTTTCGGGTTCTTGAGAATCTACGGGATGCCAGTCTTGTAGAATGCCGCTTGGAAACCGGAAGAACGCATCAGATTCGCGTACACATGAAAAGTATAGGGCATCCCTTACTGGGGGATCCGCTATATGGGCCGAAGAAGAATCCTTATGCTATACAGGGCCAGGCATTACACGCCATGGTTCTCGGCTTCGTTCACCCGAGGAGCGGAAAATATATGGAATTTCAAGCGGACTATCCGGAGGATTTTTTGAAGCTTTTAAAAGGCTTAAGCTTGTAGAGTAGAAGAGTAAGGGTAAAAAATTGATTCATTTTCAAAATAAGAACCGTCAAAAAGAAAAAAACAAGGCGAAGAGAGGAATGACGGAGAGGAGAGTACAAACAATGGGAAGAGTTTGCATTCTTCTCCTTCTTACTCCTGCATTTTTTCTTGCCTTATATCCGAAAGCGAAGAAAAATCCGGATCGGGTAGTGGAAAAAATCGCGAAACCGGCAAGTCCTCTTTCGCCGTCTTCTCTCTATTTTCAAAAGGAAGAGGAGACAGCGGTCGATTTGCCTAAAATCGATCGTTATAACCTCTATTACGTAAGAGATGATGCAGGGAATTCTATAGGGGAGAAATTTTATAAGGAGATGATGCAAGTGGAGAGCAGCTATCTTGCCCGGATTTCGGAAGAGGCGGGAGAAACACCGGAAAAAGTTGCGAAAACCCTGGGTGTGAAACGCTCCCGGATTATGGGAAAGTATAACCCGTCCGTGCAGAATGCTTTAGAGAATCGGGCGGCAGCGTATCCAGTTCCTTATTTTAAAAATATCCATTATCGTTTTCTAAACGGAGATGGACAGGAGATAACGGATTCCAGCAATGTAAAGGATATACTGGCGATGGCCTCCGTTTATTCTTACAAACATAATTATTTGGATGCTGCCCATTTTCAGGAGATTTGCAAAGAACTTTTTGAGAAGTCTCATTCTTACCATTTATCCATCGGTCCGGTTTATTATGATGAGGGCTGCATGGATTTCCAGACCGGAGAAGACCTGCATGAAGAAGATGCCGGTCATCCTGAAATCGTAGGGAGTGAAGTGGAACAAAAAGCCTCCTCCCCCGAGAGTTCTGTTGCTGCACAAAAGAGCAGTCCGGAAGAAACTAAGGTTGCAAGCGGAGAGACGGAAAAAAAAGGCGTTCCGAGCGAAGCGGAAAAGAAAGAAAAAAGTACGGTCAGTGCTTCCGACCTGGCGGAGTCCGGTACGGAAGAACAGCCTGTTTCAAAAGAGAAAAAAGCGGAAAGCGGCGGGCAAGAAGAAAAAGAAGAAGCGCAGAAAAAGGAAGAGAAAGGAAAAGAAGAGAAAAACAAAAAGACGAAAAAGCGTTATTGCCCCGGCCACGTGGATTTGACCATTACGGTACAAGTGAAGAAGTTTGATGATCAGAACGGCTTACGGGAAATTCCTTTATCTTCATTGGAAAAAGACCAAGAACTGGATCGGAGCCCGTTTTCCCGTTGGAAAGGCTGGAATACGGAATGTATCGCAGCCGTGAACCAACTCGCAGAAAAAGATTGGTTTAACGCCTATGGTCTGAGCCTGTCCACGGTCGAAACGAAGACGCCGATTACAGAAGAGGAAATATCTCATTATATGAGTTTGCTTCCGGCAAATCTTAGTGAAGAACGAAAAAATGTCATTCACTTTGCGCTAACTACAGTTGGAAAAGTTCCCTATTATTATGGAGGAAAGGCCGGAAAACAGGGTCTTACAGGGAACGGATTCGGAAAAACGATTGCAGAAAGAGATTATAAGGGACGAAATCGAAAAGGATTGGACTGTTCGGGATTCGCCCAGTGGGTGTACTGGACAGGAGCGGAGAATCCACTGGATTTTGCTTCCAGTACACAGGAATTGATTGCGAAGGGAAGAAAAATAAAAAGGAGTGAACTGGAACCGGGGGATCTGGTGATTCAACCTGGTGGAGAAAGTCACGTGGTTCTTTTCCTTACCTGGACGAAAGAAGGAAAGATGCTCGCCATTCATGAAAACGCCACGGCCGGAAACGTATCCGTTGATGAGGTTTATGCAAATTATCCCTACTACAGGAGCATTTTACCGTAGTATTTTACGGAAGAGAAAGGCACTGTATTTTCCCTTTCTTTTTTCCATAGAAAAATCTTGACGAGACTCGGAAAATACTGTAAAGTAGCCTAGATGCCGCTTAGCTAGGTAAAAGAAGCGTATGCTCACCAAAGCTAGCGAGTAAATTTATAGGAGGATGTCCTAATGTATGCAGTGATTGTAAGTGGTGGAAAGCAGTACAAAGTCAGCGAAGGCGATGTAATCCGTGTTGAGAAGCTGGACGTAGAAGAGGGAGCGAAAGTAAGCTTTGATGAAGTTCTTCTTCTGCATGACGGTGCTTTGAAGATTGGTACTCCCACTGTAAAAGGAGCGAAGGTTTCCGGAACGGTTCTGAAGAACGGGAAAGCGAAGAAGGTTATTGTATATCGCTACAAGAGAAAGTCCGGTTATCACAAGAAGAACGGGCACAGACAGCTCTTTACAGAAGTGAAGATTGAAAAAATCGGTTAGTACGAAACGGGTTTTTGTTTATAACGAGTATCCCTCGAAAAGCGTGCGATAGCTCGTTTTAACTCGTGTATTGCAGGAAGGAGTATAAGATATGGCTCATCATAAAGGTATGGGTTCTACCAAAAACGGTAGAGATTCTGAATCAAAAAGACTTGGTGCGAAGAGAGCGGACGGTCAGTTTGTAAAAGCAGGAAACATCCTGTACAAGCAGAATGGAACGAGAATTCATCCGGGTCAGAATGTAGGCTTGGGAAATGACTTTACTTTATTTGCGAAGATTGACGGTATCGTTAAGTTTGGTCGCTTAGGTAGAGATCGTAAGCAGGTTTCTGTTCTTCCAAGGGCATAAGAAAAATGAACCCCATGCCGGTTTTCGGTGTGGGGTTTTTTTCTTATATAGAACGTGTATCCTGCAATGGATACGCTATCTGTTCTTCTGTATTGCGATAAGAGAGACCGGAGTGTCTTAGCCTTATTGCATGAATTTTATAGTTTAGGAGCGTCTATGTTTGCAGATACAGCGAAGATTGTAGTACGAAGTGGAAAAGGAGGAAATGGACACGTTTCCTTTCGAAGAGAGTTATATGTCCCTGCCGGCGGCCCGGATGGCGGTGACGGCGGAAAAGGCGGGGATGTTATTGTAGAAGTGGATGACGGTTTAAACAGCCTGGAAGCATTTCGCCATAAAATGAAATATTCTGCAGGAGATGGAGAAGAAGGCGATGGAAGAAGAATGCATGGCAAAAACGGAAAAGACCTGATCTTAAAGGTTCCTGCCGGTACTCTAATAAAAGATGCGGAAAGTGGAAAACTGATTACCGATATGAGCGGGGAAAATCGTCGCATCATCCTGCTTCCCGGGGGAAAGGGAGGACTGGGTAATATGCATTTTGCCACTCCCTCCATGCAGGCTCCTAAATTCGCCCAACCGGGACAGGAGGCCAGAGAGATTACACTCCGTTTGGAACTTCGCGTGATAGCGGATGTCGGACTGATTGGCTTTCCCAATGTCGGAAAGTCGACCCTTCTTTCTATGTGCAGTAATGCCAGACCGGAGATTGCGAACTATCATTTTACGACTTTAAATCCGCATCTCGGCGTGGTGAATTTAAAGGGAGACCGAAGCTTCGTCATGGCGGATATCCCCGGATTAATTGAAGGCGCAAGTGAAGGGGTAGGGCTCGGATACCAGTTTCTTCGTCACATTCACCGCTCCAGGGTGCTCATTCATATTGTAGACGGGGCCGGTTCCGAGGGAAGAGACCCTCTTTCCGATTTAAAAAGCATTCATGCGGAGTGTGCGCAATATGATCCCGCAATTTTGAAAAAACCGATTATTGTTGCTGCAAATAAAATCGAATTAATCCAATCGGAAGAACAGGAAGCGGCACTTCATGCCTTGGAAGACTATTGTAAAGATCAGGGATATCCTTTCTTCAAAATTTCCGCGGCATTGAATCAGGGAATCTATCCGTTACTGGAAGAAGCCTATCGTTTACTCGAGAGCATCGATAAAGAAGAAATGCAATATGAAAGTGAAGTGGATCTTTCCACACTGGGTTCCGTAGAGAAGCTTCCGCTCAGCTATGAACATCCGGAAGAGGGGCTCTTTATTGTGGAAGGACCGAAGATGGAGAAGATGCTCGGCTATACCAACTTAGAGTCCGAAAAGGGATTTTTATTTTTCCAGCGCTTTATGGTAGAGCAGGGAATCATCAAGGAATTAAAGAAGATGGGCTTAAAAGAAGGAGACACCATCCAGATTTATTCTCATGCTTTCGAGTACTATGATGACGATAAGGAGGAAGAATGAAATCATATATAACAGACAGTAAGATGCGTGCGCGGATTCGAAGCGCTGCCCAGACCGTGGATGCCGTACTTTCTCTCGGAAAGAATGTGCTTACACCGGAGTTTACAAAATCCGTTGAAGAGTATATGGAAAAGCATGAAATTATGAAAATAAATGTTCTCAAAAATTGCGATGCAGACATTCGTGAACTAGGCAGTACCGTGGCAGAGCGTTCCAATTCGGAGCTGGTTCAAATTATAGGCAGAAAGATTATTCTGTATAAACCGGCTAAAGAGGAACAGAACAGAGCCTTTTCATGAGTAAAAAAGTACTTTGCCTTTCTTTAAGTGAACTGGAAGCGGGAATCTGCTCTTTAAAGAAAGAGAAGATTGGGATTCTCGGCGGAAGCTTTAATCCCGTTCATAACGGACACCTTCTGCTTGCGGAAACGGCGCGGAAAGAAATCGGGCTCAATCGCATTCTTTTTCTTCCCACCGGGCGCCCCTATCATAAGGATCGGACGGCATTACTTCCCTTTTTTATCCGTGTAAAAATGCTGGAACTTGCTTTAGAAGAAAGTCTTCCTTCTTCTCCTTATTTTTATTCTACGATGGAAGGAGAGAGAGGCGGGGATTCCTATACTTATGATTCCCTTCTTTTGTTAAGAAAAGCCTTTCCTGAAGCATCCTTTTATTTTATTCTGGGAACGGATGAATATTTTACGCTTGCTTCATGGCACGAAATTCATGCATTAGGGAAGCTCTGTACCTTTCTCGTTGCGAATCGTAACGATGCGGTAGCGCAGTCCGTTCTGAAAGAATGGGAGCGGAAATGGAAGGCTATGTACGGACTCTGTTCCCTTTTTCTTTCCATGAAAGGAGTTGACTTTTCCAGCTCTACGATTCGTAAACGTCTAGAAAGAGGAGAGTCTATCCACGCTATGGTTCCGGACGCAGTAGAAAACTATATTATAGAAAAGCATTTATATCAGTAAGGGAAGGAGACGGCTATTTTGGAAGAAAAAGTCTATTTTGAGCAGATCAAATCCATTCGAAAACATCTGAAAGAACATCTTACCGAGGAACGATACGAGCACTCACTCAGCGTCTCTTTCACTTCAATTGCTCTTGCCATGGCACACGGTTGTGATTTAAGAGAGGCGGAGCTTGCAGGACTTACACATGATTGTGCAAAGTTCATGGGCAAGAAAGATTTACTAAACGCTTGTGAGAGAGAACATATTCCTATTCTTCCGGAATTTATCGCCGCTCCGCAGGTTTTACACGGAATATACGGAGCAACCTATGCCAGAAAGCATTTTCAGATTGAAAATGAAGATATTTTATCTGCCATTTACTATCATACCATCGGAAAACCGGCGATGAGCTTACTGGAAAAAATTGTATATCTTGCGGATTACATTGAAGTGAGAAGAGGAGAACGCGAAGAACTGGAGGAAATCCGCCGAATTGCTTTCTATGACCTCGATACCGCTGTTTATAAAACATTGCAGGCTACGATTCAATATGTCGAAAAGAAAGGACAGGCAATGTGTTCTCTTTCCCTGGAAGCCTTGCAATATTACAGAGACCTTCTGGAAAAAGGGGAGGATGTACAGTAATATAAAAGAAGTCTATTTTTCGTAACAAGGCTTTTATTTATTCTTGGTGGAGTGAAAATCACCTTTCTGTTTTGAGAAGAGCTTTTTATAGGAGAAATTTATGGAGAATCAGGAATTTTTACAAAAAATCACAAAAGTTTTGGAAGATAAAAAGGCAAGCAATCTAATGATACTGGATATTACATCGATATCCACTCTGGCAGATTATTTCGTTCTGGCTTCCGCTGACAATATAAGACAGTTGGACGCGCTTAAGGATAGCGTGGAAGAGGCTTTTCCGGGAGAAACTTTACGAAAAGAAGGGGAGAGCAGTTCCGGTTGGATTCTCATGGATTTTCGAGATATCGTTGTTCATCTTTTTTCAAAAGAGATGCGGGAATACTATGACCTCGAAAAGATTTGGTCGGATGCCAAGAAAGCGTCTCTTTCATAAGATATTTCTATAAGATTGTTTTAGTTCTTGTTATTATGATTAATTTGTTATATTATTAACATTATTTATTTTTTCAAATTTTTGTCATAATGAAGGAGGAATTATGGAAGAGACAGTTCAACAGGAGAAATTCCACCATCCGAAGGGGCTTTGGCTTTCCTGTATAGGGATGTGCGGATCAAGTTTCTTAAAGTACGCCGTATCCGGATTCTTGATTTTCTTCTATACCTATAGTGTGGGTATGGGAGGACTGGGTTTATCCAAGGAACAGGCAGGTTTATTGATTTCCGTTGCAACAACGGCAGGATCTATTCTACCGTTACTCGGTTCCGTTATTACAGACCGATTCTTGGGAATTCAGAAGGCATTGCTTCTCGCGTTCTTTTTACAGGGTGTCGCTTATCTGTTCTTCTTTCTTTTTACACCGAACGTGCCTTTGGTAATAGTCGGTATTACCTTAAACATCGTTGCGGCAGCTTTTCTCAATAATAATCTGAGTGCCATTGTCGGAATGCTTTATTCCAAAAAAGAGCATACACGAAAGGACGCCGCATACGGAATTTTCTATATGGCGGTGAATATCGGAAGCTTCTTCGGTCCTATTCTTGGCGGTATGCTGACAGACCACTGGATGGCAGTACGGGATGCAGCTGGAAATGTTGTTCGTTACGGTTATAAATATGCCTACTTGATGGTTTCCATCGGTATGTTTCTTGTTTTTGCAATCTATCTGGTTTTGATTCCCAAATGGCTCGGAGAAGTCGGAAAGTATCCTGCCGGAAAAGGAAAGAAAACAGAAGAGAAGAGCAATCAGAAGGTAGAGAAGGCGGAAAAACTCACCGATGTTGACAAGAAGAGAATTCTCGGTATGTTTATTATCTTCCTTCTGGTAACGGTATACTGGACTTGTTACTTCCAGACTTCTTATACCATCAATACTCTGGCAAATGATTATGTGAATCTAAAAGTTTTAGGATTTCAGGTTCCGGTTGTTTGGTTACTTTCCTTTAACGGAATTTTGTGCATTATCCTTTCTCCTATCTTCGGTAACCTCTGGATGAAGCTTGGCGAAAAGAAGATGGATCCTCCCATCAGCTTGAAAATGGCAATCGGTATGGCTATTACCGGTTTGGCTTTCTTTATCATCCTTGCCGGATTCAATACTTTACATGGCGTTTTAGATAAATCCGTGAAAATGGATTTATGGTATATGCTTCTTGCTTATACGGTATTAACCATCGGAGAACTCTTGGTTTCACCGGTTGGTATGGCCTTATTTAATAAGTTGACACCGGAGCGTTTTTCTTCCATGGCGATGAGTGCTTGGTACCTTACCTATACCTTCTCCGGAATTGCCTCCGGATACCTGGTTGCCGTAACCGATAAGTGGGGCTATGCGAAGATCCTGATTATTCTCGGTTCTTCACTAATGGTTTGCGGTGTAATTCTTGTTGTCATTAAACGTTTCCTGGAAAAGTTGATGGCAGTAGATAAGCTGGCGGAAGAGTAAAGCAGTAGAAAATTACCATCCTTCCTATCTTTCAGAAAAATAATGAACGTACAGGTGTTTGCAAAATAGATGTTCTGTGTTATACTACAGAAGAACAAAAGTTCTTGCAAAGATTTCATAAAATTTTCCGGAGGATAGGATGGGAAGACCCAAAAAAGAATATAATATCAACAAGTTAACAAAAAAGCAGGAAGAAATATACGAGTACATAAAAGATCACGTGCAGAAGAGGAATTATCCTCCTTCTGTGCGTGATATTTGCGCTAAAGTAGGCTTAAAATCAACTTCCAGCGTATTCACTTATCTCAATGATTTAGAAAAGCTGGGCTTGATTCGAAAGGATCCGGCACATCCGCGTGCTATTGAGATTTTGAACAGGGAGGGTCTGTCTCTGGAGCATAAGGCCGTTCGTGCGGAAGAGAGCCAAGAGGAGGCACAGAAAGAACAGAAAGAAGACGGCTTTACGGATGCACATACCGATACGGAACGAACAGAAGATACCATCCAAGAAGAACTCACTTCATTACCGATTGTCGGAACCGTGGCGGCCGGTACCCCCATCTTTGCAGAAGAGAATATTACGGGATCGATTCCCTTTCCGGTACACTTACTGCCGAACCAGGAGAGCTTTATCCTGAAAGTGAAAGGGGATTCTATGATTAATATCGGTATTTTTCATGGCGATTACCTGATTGTAGCGAAGCAGAATACCTGTAATCAGGGCGAAGTTGTTGTCGCACTCGTGGACGATAGCGCTACAGTAAAGCGATTTTATAAAGAAGAGGGGCATATTCGTTTACAGCCTGAGAATGATTCGATGGATCCGATTATTGTTCCTGACTGCACGATTCTCGGTAAAGCGGTTGGCTTGATTCGCTTAGGTCTGTGATATGCTGAAAAAGTGGTCTGAAACCGGTCTCGGCAGCTTCCTGACAGAGCATCTTTCTCTCTCCGTTACGGATGAGGAAGAGTTGGGAAGAATACGGGAAGAGATACAAGAATTGAATTCTGTCGTTCGAAAGTACGGTATGCGTTTCAGTTTAAAGGAAGGAAAAAATGAAGACCCTATACTTTCTATGGAGTTTTCTCTGGATAAATTGAAGCGTGCAGCCGGAAAAAAGCGAGATTACGGCAGCACAAAAAAAGTATGTGACGTTTTTTGTTTTAATAAGGAGCACCGCAGCAAAGAAACGGCAGAATATGCCGGAGTCAGGCTCAGAACGTATCAACGAAGAGTGAAAAAATATAAAGAAGAAGGACGTTGGAACGAAGAAAACACCTCCTTCTTTTGATAGATAACGAGCCTCTTGCGAACCATATTCGTTCCTTCTTGTATTCTTATGCTTTTTTATACTTCCTGGTCGGTTTCTCCTTCTTCTTTTCGTAATCGCACCAGATTTCGGACACTCCGGCGTCTTTCTTCCTCCAAAGCGGCATAGTGTTTCTTCGTCGTATTGACATCACTATGTCCAAGTACATCCGCGACCAGATAGATATCTCCTGTCTCTTTATACAGATTTGTTCCGTAACTGCTGCGCAGTTTATGCGGTGTAATATGTTTTAGGGGAGTTACTCGCGTTGCGTATTTTTTTACCATCTTTTCTACAGAACGCACAGCGATCCGTTTGTTCTGCATAGAGAGAAAGAGCGCATTTTCATGTCCCGGTGCAGCTATCTTTTGTTTTCTTTCAGAAAGATATGCACGTAGTCCTTCCTCCACTTCATCGGAAAAATAAACAGTAACTTCCTTTCCTCCTTTACGATGGATACGAATCCCATTATTCTGGAAATCCAGATCCGTAATATTCAGCCCGACACATTCTGAGACACGGATACCGGTTCCCAGCATTAATTGCATCATGGCAAGGTCTCGTACCGTGTTTTTCTCATGAAATTCTCGCTCTTTTTTACTTAAAGAAGAACCATTTTCCACTTCATCCAGGAACTGGGCAATCTCCCCCTCATCCATACGAATTATCTCTTCCTGAGAGAGTTTGGGAAGGGAGAGAAGAGAGGCTTTGTTCTGTGTTATCATCCCGGTTTTGTAGAGATAGTTATAAAAGCTTTTTAAGGAAGAAATCTTCCGCTTTATACTTTTATTGTGATTGAGAATATCCACCGTTTCCTGCACACCGTCTTTTGTTATTTTCTGTTTTGTTCTGTATTTTAAGAACTCCATGTATTCTTCCAGTTCAGGAACCGTTAAGTTCTCCACGTCCTTTAGTTGAAAATCGTCGATAGAAGGATGAATCTTCAATTCTTCCATGAGATAGCCGAAAAACACTTTCAGATCGTAAGCATAGGCAATCTTGGTTCGAGATGAGGTAATTTGGTCGATTCCACGGAAAAAAGAACTGCAAAAGGAGGGCAGACTTTTTTGCAGTTCCCTTAGCTTTAACGTATTCTTTTTATCCAGTTCTTCATGATAAGTAAGACCCATTATCTATTCCTTTTTTCAAAAGCAGCAACTATTCGTTAAACAAGAGTTTAGCGAATAGTTGTAATTCTCTTAATTCGTCTTCCGCCAAGTCTTTACGGAGAATAAAATCAACATGGGAAAGATTTCCAGACGTCCTGCAAGCATATCAAATATCATAACCAGCTTAGAAAAATCGGAATACACGGAAAAATTGCCGAGTGGTCCAACTTTTCCAAGACCAGGACCAATATTGTTAAACGTTGCCGAAACTGCTGAAAAATTGGTCATAAAGTCATAGCCGTCAAAACTGATTAAAAATATGGAAATCATGTAAATAAAGCAATACGCTATGAGGTAGGTACTCACAGAGCGAACCACATTGTTATCCAGACTCTTCCCTTCCAGACGAACCTTCTTGATTGCTTCCGGATGAATGATCAAGTGCATTTCTTTCGCCAGATTCTTCAGGAGAATCAATAATCTGGAAACTTTCAGTCCACCACCGGTAGATCCTGCGCAGGCACCGCAAATCATCAGAAACAATAAAATCATCTGTGACGGCGCTGCCCATTTGTCAAAATCCAAAGTGGAAAATCCGGTCGTCGTGATGATACTTCCGACGGTAAAAAAAGCATGATGCAGGGCATATAAGAAGCCTTTTCCGACACTTTGAAAGATGTTTAATGCGATAAACAGGGTGCTGGCAAAAATAATCAATAAATACGCTCTTGCTTCTTCACAATGAAAGGCATCCGCAAATTTTCTCTTCTGAATCAGGTAAAACACGTTAAAATTCACCCCGAACAGAATCATGAATACGGTTATAAGAAACTGACTGACCATCGAGTAATCCGCCATTCCTGAATTTCGAATGGCAAATCCTCCGGTTCCTGCCGTACCGAAACCGATACAAAGCGAATCGAAAAGCGGCATACCGGACAAAAGGAAGACAACAATCATGATAATCGTCATAACGAAATATATTTTATACAAAGCTTTCGCCGTATCCGCCACTCTCGGTACCATCTTGGATACTTCCGGTCCCGGGGACTCCGCCTTCATGATCAGCATATTGTAGCCGCCGCCGAGCGGTAAAACCGTTAGAACCAGAACAAGAACGCCCATTCCGCCAATCCAGTGGGAGAAAGAACGCCAAAACAATAGGCCTTTTCCCAGTGCTTCTACATCCGAGAGGACGGAAGAACCGGTCGTGGTAAAGCCGGAAACAATCTCGAAGACCGCATCGATGTAATTCGGCATTTTCCCGGAAATAAAGAAAGGAAGCGCACCGACCAAGGACAGGACTACCCAGCAGGCTGCAACAATAACAAAGCCCTCTCTCGCATAAAATGCAATTTTTTTCGGTTTGTTTACCGTTAGAATATATCCCAACAGGTTTGCCGCAGAGCCGATAAAGAAGAAGCAAAGCGCAATATCATTTTCTCCATAAAGCAAGGAGCAAATGAGCGGTAAAATCATACTGATTCCTTCGATTTTCAACACCCACGCCAGGATATAGATAATCATACTAAAGTTCATAAAGCATCTCGCTCTCTTCCACTACCTGCTTCTTTAAGATATCTTTCAAGTCGTTATATCCCGTGTTTTTCGTCACAACAATAACACGGTCTCCAATCTTCATCATATCCGAACCGTTCGGTGTGATGACACGGTGATTTCGAATAATTCCGCAAATCAATACCCCGTCTTTAAACTGCATATCCGAAAACGGTTTATTAATCAAATCGGGATCGTTTAACACCCTGAATTCCAGTGCTTCCGCCCTTCCGTCGGCAATCTTGTAAAGGGTTTCCACATTGGAACCCTTGGAGTTTTCCAGTGCTCGTATATAGCGCACAATACTGTCGGCAATAATTTGTTTTGGATAGATGACGGAGCCGAGTTTCATTTCTTTAATAACATTTTCAAAGGTAATACGATTCACTTTCGTAATCAGTCTGGTTTTAGAAAGCTTACCGGCATAGAGAGAAAGCATGATGTTTTCTTCGTCAAATCCGGTTAAAGAACAGAAAGCATCGGTATTCTCAATACCTTCTCTCTTCAAGAGCTCCTGGTCGATGCCGGTTCCATTTATGATACTGCATTTGGGAAATTCCTCTGCCAGAAAATCACATCGCTCTTTATTAATTTCAATGATTTTCAGCTTCAGATTCAAATGCGTGTCTTCAATATACTTTGCAATATAATAACTGACTCTTCCGCCACCCACGATCATACAGTCACGAATCGGCGTATAGTGCACACCGAGCTTTAAGAAGAAATCGGTAATATCTTTCGGAGAAGTAATAAAGCTGATTTCATCTCCTGCCATAAAACAGTCAAAACCGTTCGGAATGAGTACTTCCTCTCCTCTTTCGATACAGCAGACTAAAACATCAAGACCGATTGTACTCCGTAAGGAATGGAAGGGAATGCCCACCAGTTTACTGTCCTCGGGAACTTTCGCCCGAATCAAATCCAATCTTCCTCTGGAGAAGCTGTCAATCTTGATTGCAGAAGGAAAACGAAGCAGTCTTTCAATCTCTCTTGCCGCTGCCATTTCCGGGTTAATGACCATTGCCAAATTCAGTTCATCTCGGAGATATTTAATCTCCGTTGTATACTGCGGATCACGAATCCTGGCAATCGTACTGCAATGCCCCTCTCTCTTGGCAAACAAACAACAGAGCATATTGACTTCATCCTGATTGGTTGCCGCAATCAGAACTTCCGCCTCGCTGATACCGGCTTCCCGAAGGGTCTGCGGCATTGCTCCGTTTCCGTGTACTCCCATTACATCCAGAAAATCTACGGCATGACGCAATTCTTTCTCATCGTTATCTACGATGGTAATATTGTGCCCTTCTTTGTTTAACTGATCTGCGAGATTTAAACCGACTTTACCGCAACCGACAACAATAATATTCATCTTTTTTCCTTGTCTACTATTTCTTCAACTTATCTAAAATTTCTTAACTTGGCTATTATCTTCATAACTTATCCAGTCTCTTCTTAATTTGTCTATTATCTTCCTTAAGAAGAAGCATTCAAATAGAGTATATCCCGGTTTAAAGCTTCCAGGAAAGGGACCAGAAGGTCTCTTTTCCTTTGTATCGGGAAAGAGGACTGCAACTCGTCATAACGAAAGCTTTTCTTCCCTCCCTCTTCCATCCTTTTCACAAAACGCTCCAGTTCCCGCAAGGGAACATAATAGATCTCCTCTCTCTCGGTAAAAGACAGAATGATAAAACTGATTCCTCCCTGTTTCATGAAATCACGCATAAACGCCATCTGATGAGCATGGAGATTCTGTAAAGGAAGGGAATCTTTGTGACACTCTTTCGCATCAAAGCAAACGGGAATCCCCTGTACAACGCCTACGTAGTCCACAGTGGATTTCCGATCGAAATAAGCCAAGGTAATCTGTTTATGTCTTTTATCGAGCTCTATCGGCGTGATTGGTGTCGGAATCTTTTGAATCAGAGCAAGGTTCCTTTCCCGGTACAGGGCAATGGTACGGTTTAACTCTTCTTCCAGAAGAGAACCTCTCAGTCCTCTCGACTTCCATGTACCCATTTTTCCCATTCTCCAACAATTGCATTTCCTTGAAAATAGTTTATCCGCATGGCATCTCGAACTTCTTCCAGGGTAGCATTGGTAACTTGCTTTGCCTTCTCTGTACCGTTATATAGGATTTCATAGACATCCTGTATCCGATTTTCCCACTGTTTTCTCCGCTCTCGAATAGGCGCGAGTCTGTCTTCCATCACTTTTAAAAGGAACTTCTTGCACTTCACATCCCCGAGTCCGCCTCTTTGATAATGTTCTTTCATTTCTTCCAAAGAAGCGTAATCCGGCAGGAAATTCCGGAAATCCTCCGGTCTGGAGAAGGCATCCAGGTAGGTAAATACGGTATTTCCTTCTACCTTTCCCGGGTCGGTAATATTGATGTGCCCCGGATCGGTATACATACTCATAATTTTCTTTTTGACATCGGCTTCGTCATCGGAAAGATAGATGCCGTTCCCGAGAGACTTACTCATCTTCGCCTTTCCGTCGATACCGGGAAGTCTCCTTTGACTACTGTTTTCCGGAAGAAGAATCTCCGGCTCCAGTAAGACTTCTCTGTTATATAACTGATTGAAACGACGCACGATTTCCTTTGTTTGCTCTATCATCGGGAGCTGGTCTTCGCCAACCGGAACAGTCGTGGCCTTAAACGCCGTGATGTCTGCAGCCTGGGAAACAGGATAGGTGAAGAATCCGGCGGGAAGACCGGCTTCATTATCATTTTCATTTTCCCCGCTATATCCTTTTTGCTTCATCTCGGCTTTTACCGTCGGATTCCGACTCAAACGTTGCGTAGTAACCAAATTCAGGTAATAAAACGATAAGGCATGAAGTGCAGGTAAACAGGACTGGATACAAATCGTACTTTTCTCCGGGTCAATCCCTACGGAAAGATAATCCAGTGCCACTTCTATAATGTTATCGCGAATCTTTTCCGGATTGTCATAATTATCGGTAAGTGCCTGGTCGTCCGCAATCAGGATGTTGATTTCGTCAAATTCTCCCGAATTCTGCAATTCTACACGTCTTTGCAAAGACCCCACATAGTGCCCGAGGTGTAGCTTTCCTGTCGGGCGATCTCCGGTTAAAATCACCTTCCGCTCCGCATTCTTTTCTTTTCTGCTGTCTTCCATTCCCTAGCTTCTCCTTTATTTCTTATTTCTGAACAAAAATCACTTCTCAACAAACATCCCTTCAAAACCGAATGCATTCTTCTCGCCGTGTCATTCTTACTTCCATTCTTACAACTGCAATTTAAAAGACATTCTTCAGCAGTGTAATTTCTTCTCCCTGGATAGAGATGCAATCAAAGCGGCAGGGGGTGTCATAGAGAGAAAGCCCGTGCTGCACGAGGTACGCTTCCGCCATGGTGCGTAAAAAGGAAATCTTTCTCCGGTTCAAAGCTTCCAAAGGCTGTGTCAGACTGTTTTTCTTTCTTCCTTTTACCTCGATAAAACAAAGGTAATCTCCGTCCATCGCTATAATATCGGTCTCCAGATGATGGTATCTTGCATTTCGTTCCAAGATACTATACCCCTTTGCCTGTAAATATTCCACCGCCAAGTTTTCAAAATGCGCTCCCAGGAGATGGGTATTTTTCCGCACGCTTTCTTTCATCTCAATCTCCCGTTCCCTGATAAAGTTTTTTTAAAAAACTGCTTCGATGAATGGGAGACGGTCCATAGCAAAGAATGGCTTCTCGATGTACTTTCGTGCCATATCCTTTATGTTTCGCAAAGCCGTAAAGCGGATATTTCTCATCATACGAAAGCATGATATGATCCCTTGTCACTTTCGCAAGAACACTTGCCGCGGCGATGGATAGAGACCTAGCATCTCCATGAATAATAGGAATCTGGGGAATCTCTACATTAGGAATCGTTACGGCATCATTTAAGAGAAGACGCGGTACAAGAGAAAACTGTTCTTTCATATTCTGCAAGGCGATACGCATCGCTTTATAGGTCGCTTGTAAGATATTTATGCGATCGATTTCTTCCGGCGAAACAATACCGATACCATAGGCTATAGCCTCTTTTTTTAAAATCAAAAAGAGCTCTTCTCTCCTCTTTTCCGTCATTTTCTTGGAATCATTTAAGTAATAGAAAGGATAATCCAAAGGAATTACCGCACAGGCCGCAACGACTGGGCCGGCAAGAGGACCTCTACCTGCTTCATCCACCCCGGCGATTGGCGACTCGGAAAGATGCGCCTTTTCTTCTTTTCGCATTTCTTCCAGACGAAGCTCTTCTCTTTCTCTACTCTTATCGGTCATCTTCCGTCTCCTCGTCCCAGTGCATAGGATGTTCCAGACTGATTCTTCCCAGCCTTCCGCTTCGAAAATCATCGAGTATCAGTCGGGAGACCTTAGTATAATCAATCTCGCCTTTTTTCTTGATGCAGGCACGTTTTAGCGCAATGGCATTCATGACCGCTATCGCTTCCTTCTCTTCCAATACGTCCTCCCCATATCGATTGAAAAGACAATCCGGATAGTAACGTGTGAGATATTTTAACAGATAAAAGATGAGTTCCTCTATCGGCAGAATTTCATCATTTATGGAACCGATAAGAGCAAGGTTTAATCCTACAATCTCTCTTTCAAACTTCGGCCAGGTAATTCCCGGCGTATCCAAAAGTTGTAAATCTTTTCCAATTTTAATCCACTGTGCGCCTTTCGTTACACCGGGTTTATTCCCCGTCTTGGCAGTGGACTTTCCGACATAAGCATTAATAAACGTGGATTTTCCCACATTTGGAACGCCGAGAACCATTGCTTTGATGCTTTCCGACAGAATTCCCTTTGCTTTTTTCCTCTCTAGAATCTCTTTACAACTTTCTAATACCAGTTTATTCACATTCTTTACACTGGAACAGTTTCTGGCGTCTATTTCCATGGCAAAAAAACCTCGGGATTTGAAGTCTTCCATGAAAATCTTTGTTCTTTTCGGGTCTGCAAGGTCAGCTTTATTAAATAAAAGAATTCTTGCTTTCTCTTTAACCAGGAGATCAATCTCCGGATTTCGGGAAGAGTTGGGGCATCGACTATCAATAACCTCTATCACGGCATCGACCAGAGGAAGATCCTCTTTCATCTTTCTTTTCGCCTTTGCCATGTGTCCGGGGTACCACTGAATCTTCATGATGTACTCCTTTCTAAAAGAGAAACTTGACTTTTTTCAAAGGAAATAAACAGAACCACACTTTCCCCTTAATCTGTGAAAAATGGACATTCCCGATATTTTGAAAACGACTGTCTTCAGAGGAATCCGTATTATCTCCCAGCAAAAAATATTCATCCTTTTGTAGTTCAATCGGATTCTTTGCACTACCCGGTAAGGCGATGGGAGACAGCTTGTTCGTTTCCAGAAGAACCCCGTTGATATACACTCTCCCGTTCTGAATAATGACCGTCTCTCCGGGAAGACCGATAATTCGTTTCATATTATAGGATTGGTCTGTCCTTTGAAAAAGAACAATATCCATTCTTTTCGGCTTGATAAAACGATAGCTGAGTTCATCGATCAGAACCGTATCCCCGGTTGACAGAGCCGGCTCCATACTGTGTCCGGAAACTCTGTATACGGAAAAAAAGCTATAGACCAGAAACCATGCCAGGCAAAGTAATACCAGAATATCTACCAGGGTAATCATTCCTACTTGAAAGAGGCTTTTTTCCTTCATAATACTCCTTGCAGTAGCTTTATAAAAAAAAGGTGTTCCGAATGGAACACCTGCTATCTATGGTCTAAACTTACTTTGCAGCTTTAACTTTAGCAGCTTTACCAACACGATCACGAAGATAATTCAGTTTTGCCCGACGAACTTTACCCTGACGAACCACTTCGATCTTCTCTACGAACGGGCTGTGAATCGGCCAAGTCTTCTCCACGCCGACACCGTTACTTGTTTTTCTGACCGTAAAGGTCTCTCTGTTGGAACCGCCCTGAATCTTTAACACTGTACCTTCGAATACCTGTGTTCTCTCGCGGTTACCCTCTTTAATCTTGTTGTACACCTTAATGGTGTCACCGGTGTTGAACGGCGCAAGTGCTTCCTGTCTTAACTGTGCGCTTTCAATTTCTTTGATGATTTCATAATTTGACATATACAAGTCCTCCAAAACACTCTATGTTCATACACGATTCCGTCAGCGGAACATATTATAGGGTTTCATTTTGTCTCATGACAAAACAGCCAGAGTATAGTAGCATGACTTTCTCGAAAATGCAAGCAAAAACCAAGCTCTCCCTATATTTTTCCTTTATTTTTTCCCTTTTTTTTCTTTGGGTAAAATTCTTCCGGATGTTGCTCCTTGTACACTTGAAAGAGTTCCGGTCGAACCGTTTCCGTGAGGTTTAAACTTTCCTTATGTCTCCACTCCTTAATCTTCTGATGATCTCCCGAAAGTAAAATCTCGGGAACTTCTTTCCCCAGAAAAATACGCGGTCTTGTATATTGCGGGTACTCGAGAAGCCCCTCCGAGAAGCTCTCTTCTTCATAGCTTTCTTTCTTATTCAGGACCCCTTCTTTGATTCTGGATATGGCATCCATCATAATCACCGCCGCCAGTTCTCCACCACTGATTACATAATCTCCGAGCGAAAACTCTTCTGCATGAAGGCATTCCAGCGCTCTTTGGTCTACTCCTTCATAATGCCCGCAAAGAAATAGAATATGGCTTTCCCTCGAGAGCTCTTCTGCAATATTCTGATGAAAAACACGTCCCCTGGGAGAGCAGTAAATGACCCTGTCCGGTATATTCTTTTCTCTAACTGAATTGAAGGCGCGAACTATCGGTTCCGCCTGCATCAACATCCCCGCACCGCCTCCAAAAGGAGCATCATCAACATGCCCATGCGGATCCTTCGTGTATGCTCGAATATCAATACATTCTAAAGCAATCTTTCCGTCCTCAACGGCACGTTTCATGATGGAATGGAGGAAAGCGGATTCCACCTGTTCAGGAAACAAGGTTAACACGGTAAATTTAATCATAACTCTAATAACCCCGGTATGGCATGAATATGAACTTCATTATCCCGGACTGCATAAACGATGGAAGGAACATGGGGAATGAGATATTCTTTCTCTCCACCACGCACGACAAAAACAAGATTGGCTCCGGTTTCCATGATGTCCGAAATATGCCCGATACTCTCCCTTTCTTCTACAAAGACTTGCATTCCAAGGTAATCCCCAAGGTAATGCTCTCCTTCCTCCAAGGGAATAGCATCCTCTCTTTTTACGAAGATAGAAAAATTTCTGTATTGCTCCGCTTTTTCTATTGTGTCAATTCCTTTCAATTGAAGAAGAACCATATCCTTATGAAAGCGAACTGAAGAAACTTCTCTCACTTCTCTATCCTTCCTCGCGAATAAGCCATCCTCTTCTTTCTTTAGAATCACTTCTTTTAAAGAGGAGAATCTCTTCGGGTCCTCCGTCGTGGGAAATACTTTGAGTTCCCCTTTTAAGCCATGCGCTTTCCCTATAATCCCAATCCGCAATTCTTCTATCATCGTTTACACAATCCTTTTAAAAGAAAAGCCGTGAAAGGGACATCCTCTTTCACAGCTTCCATGCTCGTAAAATAGGAATCGATCCTATCCTTTACGGCAAGCGTTACCTTACTGAATATCAATGGATATTCTCTTATTTTGCTTGGATGCAGCAGCATTCATAACGGAACGAATTGCCTTTGCAATTCTCCCTCCACGTCCAATCACCTTTCCCATGTCCTGCTCATTTACAGATAAGGTGAGACAGACCTCGCCTTCTTTCTCTTCCATTTCCGCATGGACATCCTCGGGAAACTGAACCAATGCTTTTGCAATGGTCTCCAGAAGTTCTTTCATCACAGCATCCCCTTCCCCTATAGAGCTAGATGTTAAACTTCTTGAGAAGTCTAGCTACGGTTTCGGTAGGCTGTGCACCATTCTGTAACCATTTCTTGGTTGCTTCCGCATCTACTTTGAATACGGTCGGCTCCTTTGTCGGATCATAGTATCCAAGTTCTTCAATGAATCTGCCGTTTCTCGGGCTTCTGGAATCTGCTACAATAACACGATAATACGGTGCGTGAATCTGTCCCATTCTTCTTAATCTGATTTTAACTGCCATCTTTTTCTCCTTTTTTATTGACTTAATTTATTTCTTCAGCATTGCTGTTGAAACTGTAACGTTTAGGAAGGAAGCTGTCAAAACGGAAAGCCCATTCCGCCCATCCCCTTCTTATTCATTCCCGTAAAACCTGAGCCGAACATCCCGCCGCCATGTTTTCCACGATTTCCAAACTGCTTCATCATCTTCTGCATCTCTTCAAACTGTTTTACCAGTTTATTGACTTCGGAAAGTTCTACACCGGCACCGGAAGCGATCCTTTTCTTTCTGGAGGGATTCATCAGTTTCGGATTGGCTCTCTCCTTAAAGGTCATGGACTGAATAATACACTTGACTTGTTTCATCTTCTTTTCAGAATCTTCCAAATCAATACCCTGCATGGATTTGTTCATGCCGGGAAGCATTTTCAAAATTCCCGCGATGCCGCCAAGTTTTTGAAGCTGATTCATCTGCTCCATGAAATCATCATAGTTGAACTGCCCTTTAGAAAGTTTGCGAACCGATTCCTTTGCTTTCTCCTCATCGAGTTCATTTTGTGCCTTCTCGATTAAGGAAAGGACATCTCCCATGCCGAGAATCCGTCCTGCAAAACGGTCAGGATAGAATGGTTCCAGCTCACTTAGTTTCTCTCCCATTCCGAGGAAGAGAATCGGCTTCCCGCTTACCGCTTTGATGGATAGTGCAGCTCCTCCCCGGGTATCGCCATCGCACTTTGTGAGAATCACGCCATCCACACCGACTTCTTTTGTAAAGCTTTCACTGACATTGACCGCTTCCTGTCCGGTCATAGCGTCCACTGTGAGAATGGTCCAGTCAACCGGCACCGCCTCTTTCATACGCTTTAACTCATCCATCAGGGCATGATCAATCTGTAATCTTCCGGCTGTATCCAGAATCAGAAGGTTATAGCCTTTCTCCTTCGCTTCCTGATATGCTCTTCGCGCAATTTCTTCCGGTTTGACTTGATTTCCGAGACTAAAAAAAGGAATGGACAGCTTCTCCGCATTGACCCTTAACTGCTCAATAGCCGCAGGACGGTAAATATCGCAGGCGACAAGCAGGGGCTTCCTGTGCATCTTCTGGAATTTACCGGCAAGTTTTGCAGCGGTTGTTGTTTTACCGGCACCCTGCAAACCGACCATCATCAGTACAGTGATTTCACTTTGCGGGCGGAGCTTTAATTCCGTATTCTCCTCTCCCATCATCGCCGTAAGTTCCTCTTTTACGATCTTAACTACGGTTTGCGCGGGGCTGAGTGAAGAAAAAACTTCCTCCCCTATCGCCTTTTCCTTCACCTTTGCGATGAATTCCTTGACCAATTTAAAATTGACATCGGCCTCCAGAAGTGCCATACGCACTTCTTTTAAGGCAAGATTCACATCCTCCTCGGAGAGCTTCCCCTTACCGGATAAACCTTGAAATATGGTACTCAGTCTTTCAGATAAGCTTTCAAATGCCATGCATTATTTCTCCTGCTAATTTCTTTACTTCCGGATCTTCCGCTTTCTCCTTGATTTCTTCGGCTAATGCACGAATATGCAGCCACTTTGCACCAAGATGAAGATTCTCCTCCATGAGGTGCAGCTTCTCATCCGCTTTACGAAAGAGATACTGCGCAGCCTGTCTTGTCATATTCAGCTCTGCACCGATTTCAGAAAAACTCATGTCTTCCAAAATATGATAGGCATACACTTTTTTCTG
>JABZIV010000032.1 GCA_015258095.1 Lachnospiraceae bacterium | reverse complement strand
GTACAGGACGAGTATGGTCGGAGCTGATTAATACGATGTTTTTCTTTCCCTTGGCCAGTTCCTCCAGTTTTGGGCTGCCGATAGGATTGTCCATAGACTTCTCTACCGTCTCACTTTCACTAATCGGATTATGAAATTTTGCCGCTTTCGACTCCAATTCTCCGGCAAAATTCTTCTTTGGAATCTTTGCTGTAACGGTTCCCTTATCATAAGGGAGTGCATAACTTACATACTCTTGTTCACTCATCTTCATTCTCCTTTGCCAAAAAAGGTTTATTGGAACGATAAGAAATCGTATTCTCCTTTTCCCGCAAAGTCAAGATTTTCTGTAAAAAAAAGAACAATTTTGTATGTACGTTTTGAGAGAATTTCTCCAAAAAATATTCCGTATTCTTCCTTATTCCTTTCGCTGCGCCTTCCTCAGGGCTGCGCTTCCTTCGGCAGAAGGCACCTTTTAAAAATCGTCCACGGAAAGCACAATATCCGCGTGCTCGGCAACCTGAAACTTTGCAAAATAGGCTTCCTCTTTCGGAATCCAAAGCGTCTTAAACTGCTCCAGTTTCTCTTCCCCGTTCCGTTTCGCAATACGGGATAGCTGCAAGCCTTGATCAATATCCACAAAGATTTTCAAATCATAGGGGTCGGAAAAATAAGGATGCAGTGCATAACTTCCTTCGATAAGATTCAGCCTCCGAAAAGGCATCTCCACTTTTTCCTGTAATTGCATGGTTTGGCAATGAAAGGGTTGATACAGCACGGTTTCCTTTTTCTTTAAGGGAAGGAGAACCTCTCTCTGAAAGCGTTCATAGTCTACATTTCCGCCTATTTCCTTCCTACGTTCTTCCGTCCGTTGAAATCCCTGTAAAAAGAAGTCATCCATGTGAAAGAGATTGCAGAAAAATTCTTCTGCGAGTTTTTTCGCAAGACTGCTCTTCCCGCTTCCCGTCCTGCCGTCTATCCCAATCAAAATCCTGTCTTTGTCACTCTGTAGCAATGCTTCAATTCTTCGTTCTATTTCCATCCTGTCCTCCGTTCTATTCCTATTCTGTCCTGCTCTCCGTTTTATCTTTATTCTATCTCCATCCCGCTCTCCGCTCTATCTCCTGTTCCCGCTCTATCTTCCGCTATTCCGTCCTATTCTTTGTTAACGGAAAGCGTCGGATTCCCGTCAGTATAGCAGAGTGGAAACATTTTCCCAACCATGTTACACTAAGCAAAAGTTCTTTGCCCTTTTTTCGATAAAGAAAGGAAACACTTATGATGCATCGCTCCGCACGGAAACCGCTCCTCTTACTGCTCCTTCTCCTTGCTATTTTTCGTACCTTTCCGAAGAAAACAGCCAACTACGGTGTTTTTCTCGGCGTTTCCCTGCCGGAAAGCAATACCAAAGAGACGACAGGAAGTAAAGAAGAAGAGACGGAGCATAAAGCACGCCTAAAGCAGCTCGCCTTCCTTTCCGGATATAAAACCGTCATTGTCTCTCCGGGAACTTTTACGAAAGAAGATTTGGATTATCTAAAGAAACGGAAAACAACCGTCTATGCGTATATCAATGTCGGCGCGCTCGAGCAGTACAATCCGGATTACAAAAAGTTCCGACAGTTCGCGCTCGCTCCCTATGAAAACTGGGAGGACGAGGAATGGGTGGATGTAAGTCAGGCCGCCTGGCAGGACTATATCACGGAAGACCGGGCAAAGGATCTCGCAAAAACCGGTTATGACGGCTTCTTCCTGGATAACTTTGATGTGTATGACCGTTTTCCGACAGAAGGCTGCTATCGGGGCTTAACAAAAATCCTTCAGAATCTACAAAAATATAAGAAAGCCATCCTTCTAAACGGAGGGGACCGTTTCGTACAGCGCGTAATCGAAGAAGAAAAAGGCGGGAAGACAAATTCGAAAGCGAAAGAGCCGAAAAGCGGAGGGGCAAAATACCTCTTTCAGGGTGTGAACCAGGAGGATGTCTTCACCTCCTACAACTTTTCAGAAAATAAAGCGGAAAAGCAAGAGAAAGACGCCACAAACTACTATAAAGACTATTTAAAGAAAGTACAAAGCGCGGGGCTATCCGTCTATATCACGGAATACGAAGCGGATGAAACGCTCTCGAAAGAAATAGAAGAGTACTGTAAAGAAAATCATTTTAGCTGGTACAATGCACCGGGCATCGCTCTTTCGCGATAATCCCCCCCCCGCAAACAACTTCCTTTTCATACGAATTCATACAAAAAGAGTTCTCTCCGAAAGGAAAGAACTCTTTTTGTCTCGGAATGACAGGACTTGAACCTGCGGCCTCTTGACCCCCAGTCAAGCGCGCTACCACCTGCGCTACATCCCGGCACGCTCTCCAATATACCCTATTCAGGTTCTATTTTCAAGCGTAATTTGTTTACAATCGCTTTCTCTCTTATGAGTTCGCGCTTGTCTCTTCTGTACTGCTTTCGGCTTCTCCGCTTTCACTCTCTGACTGTCCCGCATCTTTGGACTCTTCCGTCGAAGCGCTTTCGCCGGTAATCTTTTCTTCCACCTTAAAGTTGGAAAGCTGCTTCGTCACAACTTCTTTCCGCAAGCTGTCCAGACTTTCAAAGCCGTCCAGATAGAAACGGTTGGAGAGCCAGTTCCCCGGTTCCGTATCAATCTCGAAGGTATGGTAAACCGTATCCATATCCGTGGTGTCGATGGTTACCTTTCCATTTCCTTCATCCATGATATTCTGTAAAGAAGCGGAAACATAGTAGCTGTAATCCTGCACGAAGCCCTTGCTCGGTAAAGTAATCCGAACCGTCACTTTATAAACCGGATAGAAGACATTCTGCACGCCATAGTTCTTGTTCTTCGCCTTTAAGAAATAGTAGCCCTGATACTCCGTGCCAATCAGCTGCACACTATCGCCTTCCTTCGCAACGGAGCTCTTGATATTGTCTTCCATCTCGCTCTTGATGTTGTTCAGGTTCTCCTCATTAATCGCCGAAGCGCTGTCGATGTAGGCAGGAAGTCCTTCTACCTTAAACTGCTTTTCCATTTCCTTCGGTGCCTTACCGGTCTTCTGGATAAAGGCCTCGAGTGCATTTTCCGGTCCAATCTTCACGGTGATTTCATCCCCGTTGGAAAGTCCGTCCATCTTATCTGCGGAGAAATAAAGTCCCTTGGAGCCGTCCATGATGCCTTTCCCCTCCAAGTCCGCCATACCGTTTGGTGCGGTTCCGCTGTATTCTATGTTGAGATTCTCAAAAGCATCGAACTTCTCCACTTTATCGAGTCCCTTTACTTCAAACTCTTTACCGGCATCCTTCACCTTTACCCGGAAGGTCTCTTCGATTTTGTCCTTATCAATCTTCCAGCTCAGATGAACCTTGTCGCCATTCTTATACTTTCCATTTTCTCCGTCCAACTTCCAATTTCCGGAGAGATAATAATCATTCAGGAAAGCTTCCGGTGTATAGCCTTCCATAATGGCGCTCGTCAGAAGATCGCCCTTCTTCTTCAGCTTGATCTTCTTCTTATAGTCTTTCAGGAACGCATCCGAATCAAAGTGGACATCCGCCTTGCCATATCCGTCAAAGCCGGTGAAATCCACGGAGATGTACTTGTCCAGATTCACTTTCGTTCTTCTCGGGAAAAAGGCATACCCCAGCGCAAATACCAGGAAAATCAGGAGAATCGCAATCAGCACAATCGGTGCGGAGTGCTTCTTCTCCGTGCCGTTTCCGGCGCCACCGCTCTGTGCATTTCTATTCGGCTCTTCCGCCTTCTTCTCCGGCTTGTATTTGTTGACATTTGCCTTGATACGGTCAGCCGCGGAAACCGTCTCCTGTACCTTCTTTTCCGCCTGCTCCGCTACCTTCTTTGTCGCTTCTTCCGCCTTCTGTACAACGGTAGCTGTCGTATTCTCCACTGCCGTCCCGACCTCGGAAGCCTTCGCCGCTACCTCTGCCGTCTTTTCGGAAACAAGCTGCTCACCTTCTTGCACTTTCTCTTCTACAGCCTGCACTCCCTCTTCCGCTTTCTCTTCAGCAGCTTGCTTTTCTTCTGCCGGAGCAGAGGCCGGCTCTTCGTCTTTCTTCTCCAGCGGCGGTTCCACACGAAAAACAGGTTCTCCCTGTGCTTCCCCGTTCACCTGCTCCTTCTTCTCTTCTTCACTCATTCAAGCTTCCTCCTCATTCAAAATGATGAAACGAACAAGGAAATCATATCATTTTAATGTAATTTTTACAATGCTTTAAGAGCGAAGCCGCTTTTCATACTCGCATAATGCAACAAAGGCCTCTTTGCTAAGCGGGTACATGACGAGCAGATTAAAAATCGTCATCAAACCGATTCCTACATCTCCTAAATCCCAAACCACGGTATACTGCGCCAGTCCCCCGACAAAAAGCATGATAAGAGCAAAAACCTTGTATGCGGTTTGCGCCGCCCACTTGTCCCCAAAAAGATAGGAGACGTTGGAACGGGCATAGAAAAGAATTCCGAGAAAAGTAGAAAAACTGAAAAGCCAAAGGATGAGTGCAATGAAAATCTTTCCGAAAACGCCAAAATGGTAGTTCATCGCCGTCTGTAAAATATCCATACCCTGCAAACCTTCTACCATCTTCTCCGGCGTAAGCAACATGATAAAAGCGGTGCAGGAACAGATCACGATGGTATCGATAAAAACACCTATTGCCTGAAACAATCCCATTTTCACCGGATGATCCGTGTCCGCCGCCGCGGCTGCGCAGGGTGCCGAGCCGGAACCCGCTTCATTCGAGAAGAGGCCTCTCTTCACGCCATTCATCAGGATTGCTCCGAAACCGCCCGCTACAATCTGTCTGAAACCGAACGCTTCCGAAAAGATGCGTGCAAAAACGGCAGGAAGTGCCGGAAGATGCGTCAAAATCACAAAGAGGGTAAGGGCAAAATAGAGACCTGCCATAAAGGGGACCATGATATCGAGAACCCGCGCAGTGGCATTTTTCCGAAGTACGATAATGGAAGCAAGCAGAACAAGGAATAACGTGGAATAGAGCGGCTTCACGGAAAATGCATTTTCAAAGGAAGAAGACACGGAATTGCCGATTACCTGGCTGATTCCCGCCCAGCAAATCAGACCGGACAGGGCAAAAAGCAGGGCAATGACGCTTCGCTTCTTCGGAATCCCCTCCTCCAGCTTCTCTCCCGGCTTATTGTGAAAGAAAAAATCATGGATGTAATAAGCAGGTCCGCCGCGAAAACCGCCATAGAGGGGATCTTTCCGCTTATGGAGCTGCGCAAGGGTTGCTTCAACAAAGGCGGTGGATGAACCGATTAATGCCGTAATCCACATCCAAAAAACGGCTCCCGCTCCTCCCGCGGAAATCGCCGCCACAACACCGACCAGATTTCCCATGCCGACTCTCGTCGCCGTGGACACGATAAGGGTCTGCAAGCCGGAAAGCTTCCCTCTGGAAAGGTCTCCCTGCATCTTGCTGTCCGGCTTCTCGATAAGCACATGAATCATCTCCCGAAACATACGAACGGGAAGGAAACGGGTACGGACGGTGTAGTAGATTCCGGCAGGAATCAAAAGCATCACCATCAAAGAGAGCCCCAAGTTACTCCCTCCCGGTAGCGGAATCTTCACGAGATCTCCCCAAAGAAACTTTGCTGCCGCTTCGATAACAAAGACAATTCCTCCCTGTAATGCGCTCATCTCTTCCTCCTATCCTGTTCTATTCCTTCTGTACTGCGGTCTTCTTTATTGCTTTTTTTCTTTTTCGCGTTTTTTTTCTTTGTTTTTTTGTTTTTTACTTTTTCGCTTTTAAGCGTTTATGCTTTTAAGTGTTAAAGTACAGAATGTAAAAAGAAAAGCACTTCCGTGCTTTTTTCAGTATAAACGATAGATATGCCATGCTGCAAGCCTTTTCTCCCCCCTCTTTAAAGCAGTTCTTTCAACTCTGAAAGCAAGGCGACATCCGCAGGAAGCCACGGTACCGTGTCCAGTTCTTCTTTTCGAAGCCATCTGCCTTCCGTCGCCTCTATAAGCTTCATTCTTTCGGACAAGAGCGTGCAGAAATAGCAGTGCAATCGAACATGAAAATGGGGATAGGCAAAGTCCACTGTTTTAAACAAACGGTCAATCCGAATCTCCGCATCGAGTTCTTCCCGTATTTCCCGTACTAAAGCCTCCTCCGGGCGTTCTCCTGCTTCTACCTTCCCGCCCGGAAACTCCCAAAAGCCTTTCCACTCACCGTAGCCTTTCTCCGTCCCGAATATGCAGTCGCCTTTTCTAAGAATCGCCGCAACCACCTCCAGCGTTTTTCTCTCTACCTCTTTCTCTCTGTCCGCCATTGTTTTTCCTTCTTCCATAGTGCTCTCTTCCTTTTCCATAGCACTTTCTTCCTTTTTGAAAAAGAACGGTAAATCAAGAACACTATAGCACAAAACGAGTCTTTCTTGGAAGGACATCTCTTGCACTATATGGCACACTGTGCTATACTCCCAAAGATATTAACGGTAGACTGATGCAGTATGGGTTTTGTTCCGAAAGGCGGAACCGATTTTATAAAGGGTGGTTATATGAAGATAGCGAAGATTGTATTGATTATCTTGTTTGTCATTTTAGGGATTGCTTTATCCGCGATTATCCTTATGCAGGAAGGAAAAGGAGACGGTATAGGCGCTTTAGCCGGACAGACAGATACCTACTGGCAGAAAAACAGAGGACGTTCCGTTGAGGGAAGCCTGGAAAAGTTTACCAAGTATGGAACCATTGCTTTCTTTGCCGTAGCTTTACTGCTGGATATGATTTGGTAATTCTTCTTTCTTCCGTTTTCGAAGCCTGCAATTTTTTTGCAGGCTTTTTCTATTCTGAAAATGGGTACCCCATTCCATCCCTAAGAGACTTGCGCACAAAAAAGGAGTTTTATGCGAGAAGAGCAAAAAGAAAAGTTAAAGAAAATTATCCTCGATATAGAAAAAGATCCTGCTCTTCCTAAGATGAAGGAAAAGGAACTCATGCACTTCTTAGGGATTCCCGTGGAGGAAAAGAAAGCCTTTTCCTCTCTCCTCTCTGAAATGGAGGAAGAAGGAGTTCTGGAAGGCGTGCTCTCTCCTTCCGAAAAGGAAGGCGGCACAAAAAAGCCCCATACGCTTAAAGGGGTTTATTCCCGTGCGAAGAAAGGCTTCGGTTTTGTTAGTCTTTCTGAAAAGGAACTGGAAGACATCTTTATTCCGAGCGGTGCGGAAGCGGGAGCCATGGACGGTGACACGGTTCAGATTCAGATTGTGAAGAAAAAAGAAGGCGAAGAGAAAGCGGAAGGAAGAGTCGTAAAGGTGATGCAGCACGCCGTAAAAGAAGTGCTGGGTCTTGTAAAAGCACGGAAAGAGGGTCTTTTCCTCTTCCCGGACAATGTAAAGCTGCCCTCTCCCTTCTATATCCATCCGGGAAAAACAAAGGGAGCCGTTCCCGGGGACAAAGTCGTCGCAAAGATTCTGTCCTACGGCGGCGAGAAGAAAGAGAAGGCAAGACGAGGGCGCACGTCCATTCCCCGTCACACACACTCTCCCCTTCTCTCTTATCCCCTCTGCGCTGTTACGGAGATTCTTGGCGCAGTGACGGATCCCGGAGTAGACATTCTCTCCGTGATTCGCGCATTTTCCCTGCCGGAAGCTTTTCCGGATGAAGTGAAAGCGGAGGCGGAGCGGATTCCGAAGACGGTCGCGGAGGAAGCCGTGCAATCCGAGAGCAGAAGAGATCTGCGCAGCCTTCCGACCATTACCATCGACGGAGAAGACGCGAAGGATCTCGACGACGCCATTTCCCTGGAATATTTTCCGGAAAAGAAGCAGTATCGCCTCTACGTTCATATTGCAGATGTCACAAACTATGTGAAAGAAGGCAGTCCACTGGATCTGGAAGCACTGGATCGCGGAACCTCCGTATACCTCACGGATCGGGTGATTCCGATGCTTCCGCGGGAACTTTCAAACGGTATCTGCTCCCTCCACGAAGGAGTAGATCGGCTCACTTTGAGCTGTATCATGGACTACGACGAGGAAGGCGCACAATTGTCTCATGAGATTACCCCTTCCGTCATTTCTTCCAACAAAAGGATGAGTTATGACGGTGTAACCGCCCTCCTAAAAGAAGTCGATATGGACGCGGATGAAGCCTTCCCGCTCGATCCCTCTTACCTGCCTTTTCAGGAAATGCTCTTAAAGATGCGTACTCTCTCCCGTCTGCTCCGCAAGAAGCGGATAGAAAGAGGCGGTCTGGACTTCGACTTTCCGGAATCGGAAGTGCTCTTTCATCCTGACGGGAAAATACGGGAAATTCGCAATGTCATCCGCGAGGAGTCCCACAAAATCATAGAAGACTTCATGCTGGCGGCAAATGAAACCGTCGCGGAAGAATACTACTGGCGGGATATTCCCTTCCTCTATCGTATCCATGAAAAGCCGGACTTCGATAAATGGACAGAACTCTCGCATATCCTCTCGAACTTTTCCATCGTTCTTCGTGCGAAAGATCCGGACAGTATCCGCCCGAAGGCACTACAGAAAGTTCTGGAGGAAATCAAAGGAAAGGACGAGGAGGCGATGCTCAGCACGCTCATCCTCCGCTCTTTGAAGCAGGCAAAATACAGCACGGACTGTGCAGAGCACTTCGGTCTTGCGAGTAAGTACTACACACACTTCACCTCTCCTATCCGTCGATACCCCGACCTGCAAATTCATCGCATCATCAAGGAGAACCTGAGCACTTGTGAGAGTGAGAAGCGCCGTGCACACTACGCACGGATTCTGCCCGATGTCGCCGTGCAAAGTTCCCTTCGGGAAAGGCGAGCGGATGAGGCGGAGCGGGACTGCCTGAAGCTGAAGAAGTGCCAGTATATGAAAGACTTTATCGGGGAATGCT
Source organism: Lachnospiraceae bacterium (assembly GCA_015258095.1). Lineage (GTDB taxonomy): Bacteria > Bacillota > Clostridia > Lachnospirales > Lachnospiraceae > Oribacterium. Next base: position 13,628 of record JABZIV010000032.1, on the reverse strand, counting down.
TCAGCGGGAAGATTTCCGGACTTACGGAATACGGGATTTATCTTGCTTTGGAAAACGGCATCGAAGGTATGATTCCTCTTCGCATGATGAATGGCGACTATTTCGTCTTTTCCGAGAAAGAAATGCTGACAAGAGGCGAGCGAAGCGGAAAATGCTATCGCATCGGAGACAGTATGCGAATCCGGGTCTATTCCGTAGATACACTCAGCAGAACAATCGATTTTATTCCGGCGGAAGCCGCTGAGGAAGAGGAAGAAGAATGGGAGAAAGTGTAAAGCTTATAGCCAACAACAAGAAGGCATATCATGACTTTTTTGTGGAAGAAAATATAGAATGCGGGATACAACTCTTCGGAACCGAAGTGAAATCGCTCCGTCTCGGACAGGCCTCCATCAAGGAGTCGTTCTGTCAGATTCGAAACGGGGAATGCTTCATCCTCGGTATGCATATCAATCCGTATGAACGGGGAAATATCTTCAACAAAGACCCGCTTCGAGACCGCAAGCTTCTTCTCCACAAAAGGGAGATAGACCGTTTGCTCGGGAAAATCAAGGAACAGGGCTATACCCTGATGCCCCTTCGTCTTTACTTTAAGGGCAGCCTCGTGAAGCTCGACATGGGCCTCTGCCGCGGAAAGAAAATCTATGACAAACGGGAAGACATGAAGAAAAAAGCGCAGAGAAGAGAACTGGAAAAGGAATTCAAGAGAGCCAACATTCGCGTATAGAACAGAAAGTACAAGAATCATAAAATCCCCCGGATACACTCCTGCCTAAAGCGTATCCGGGGGAGTTTTTCCTGTGTATTTCTTGTAGTTCCGCAGTTTCTTCGGTATGGAAGCAAGGGGTGAAATTACATATCCCTTAACTTTACCCCGATTTTCTCCAGTGCCGTAAGTAGATCTCCTCTTACCTTATTGATTTCTTCTTCACTTAAGGTGTGATCTTTGGCTCTTAAGCTGACATTGTAGGAGAGGGACTTAAAGCCGGCAACAACCTGTTCCCCTTCGTAGACATCGAAAAGTTCCAGCTTCTCGAGATGCTTTCCGGCTGCTTCCCGGATGGTATCTTCGACCTGTCCGGCACTGACATTCTTCGGTACCAGAAGAGAAAAGTCCTGTGCCACGGCAGGGAACTTTGCTACCGGTACATACTTTCTGTAATCTCCCGCATAGGGATAGATTTCCTCCAAATCCAGTACGGCAATGTAGGCTCTCTCTTTCAGTTCAAAATTCTTCAGGACATCCGGATGAATCTCTCCCATCGTTCCGATACAGTTTCCGTCATAGAGGATATTGGCCTTCCTTCCCGGATGATAATACGACTTCTCGCAGTTTGCCTCATAGCGAAGCGCACCCTGTAAGCCGCACTGTCTTAAGAGGCACTCTATTTCTCCTTTCAAACTGAAGAAATCCCCTTCTCCGATGAAGCCGAGCGTTAAAGTCATCCGTTCATCCGGAAGTTCCGTAAGAGGAAGACTCTTCGGAATATAGCACTTTGCCATTTCAAAAAGCTTGGCGTTTTTGTTCTTATGTCGATCGTTCAGGCTCAAAGACTGTAACATTCCCGGCACGGAACTGGTTCGCATCACGGAGAAATCCTCTCCCAAAGGATTCGCAATGGTAATCTGCTGCCACTCTTTACTCTCTTTCGGAAGCAGTAATTTCTCATAGAGCTTCCTGGATTCAAAAGAGTAAAAATAACTCTCGTTATACCCAAGAGCCTCGGCAAGATGCCGAAGCATCCGGTTCAGTGCCAGGTTAAAGCTCATTCCGCCCACTGTGGACGCCTTCGGAAGCGTATTCGGAATCTTGTCATAGCCGTAGTACCGTGCCACTTCCTCCGCAATATCCGCCATCCTGTCTAAGTCCTGCCGGAAAGTCGGAACCGTAATTTCCAACTGCTCTCCGCGAATTTCCACCTTCAGCTCAAGAGGAAGCAGAAGCGCTTTCATTTCCTCCGCCGAAAGCGAAAGCCCGAGCAAATCATTGATTTCCGGTACGGAAACGGATAACTGTTTCTCTTCCTTCTTCACGGGGTAGCAGTCCAGCATCCCGCCTACCACTTCTCCGCAGTGAAGCTCCGTAATCAAGGTGCAGGCACGGTCCATGGCGAGTTCACAAAGGTTCGGATCCAGCCCTTTCTCAAAATAAGAAGACGCATCCGTACGAAGACCGAGCTTCCTTCCGGAAAGACGAATGTTCGTGCCGTTAAAGCAAGCCGCCTCTAAAACCACGTTTTTCACGTGATCTGTAATCATGGAATTCTCCCCTCCCATGATACCGCCGAGCGCAATGGTTCTTTCCGCATCCTTAATGCAGAGCATGGAAGAATCCAGCGTATGTTCTACGCCGTCTAAAGTGACAAACTTTTCTCCTTCTTCCGCTCTCTCCACGCGAATCCGATGTCCCGCTATCGTATCATAATCAAAGGCATGCATAGGCTGTCCGAGCTCCAGCATCACATAATTCGTGATATCCACGAAATTGTTGATGGGACGAATGCCTGCCGTACGAAGACGATTCTGCATCCAGATCGGAGACGGCGCAAAATGCACATTTCGAATGAGACGCGCTGTATAACGGCTGCAAAGGTCGCTGTCCTTTAACTCCACAGAAAGATAGTCCTCAATCTTCTCCTTATTCCCTACTTTCTTCACTTCCGGAAAATGAAAAGCCTTCCCGAAGGCTGCCGCCGCTTCTCTTGCCAGACCGACCTCCGAGAAGCAATCGACACGATTTGAGGTGATTTCATACTCATGCAGAATATCCCGTAAACCGAGCAGTGCCGCAGCATCCTCTCCTCAGCCGTCCCTTCCGGAAAGATATAGATGCCTCTCTCCGGCGCTTCCGGAAAGAGATTCCGGTCTCCGCCCAGTTCTTCAATCGAGCACATCATACCGAAAGAATCTACTCCGCGAAGCTTTCCGCTGTGAATGGAGATGCCGCCTTCTTCCAATTTTCCCTCATGATTTCCCTTTACTTTCCCGCCGTCCAATACAACGGGGACGACCTGTCCCACTGCCACATTCGGCGCTCCGGTTACAATCTGTAAAGTCTCTTTTCCGATGTCCACCTGACAAATCAGGAGATGGTCCGCATCCGGATGCTTCTCAACAGAAAGAATCTTCCCGGTAACGATCTTCTCCAGATTTTCCCCAAGGTCTTCCATGGTTTCTACTTTATTGCCGACCAGGGTCATCCTGTCTCCGAACTCTTTCCCCGTCGCGGAGAGTTCCGGAACATACGCCTTTAACCAATTCATGGATGTATTCATGCTATTTCCCCCTTAAAACTGCTCTAAGAAACGAACATCATTCTCATACAGCAGACGCATATCATCGATTTCATATTTCAGAAGCGCAATACGCTCCAGTCCCACGCCGAAGGCGAATCCGCTATACTCCTTCGGGTCGATTCCACAACTCTCCAAAACTTTCGGATGCACCATACCGCAGCCCAGAATTTCAATCCAGCCTTCTCCCTTACAGAAACGGCATCCTTTTCCTTTACACTTGAAACAGGAGACATCCACTTCCGCAGACGGTTCCGTGAAAGGAAAATGATGCGGACGGAGCTTCGTCTTCGTGTCCTTTCCGAACAGCTCTTTGGCAAATAAATCCAGCGTGCCTTTCAAGTCGGAAAAATGAATATGCTTATCGATTACGAGACCTTCCACCTGATGGAAGGAGGGAGAATGGGTCGCATCCACCGCATCGGAACGGAATACACGTCCCGGACAAATCATCCGAAACGGCGGCTTATGTGTTTCCATATATCTTGCCTGCACGGAGGAAGTCTGGGTTCTCAAGAGGATATTGCTGTTGATATAGAAGGTATCCTGTTCATCCCGCGCCGGATGTCCTTTCGGAATATTCAGCTTCTCAAAATTGTAGCTGTCATACTCTACCTCCGGTCCTTCCACCACCTCATAGCCCATCCCGGTGAAAATCTTCTCCACCTCTTCGAGCGCGAGAGTGTTCGGATGCGGATGCCCGTAGCGAATCTTCTTTCCCGGAAGGGTCACGTCGATGGTCTCCGAAAGGAGTCTCTTGTCCTGTAACGCCTTCTCCATTTCCTCACGACGTTCCTTAATCTCCTTCTCGATCTGCTCGGAAAGCTGATTCACGAGCTGACCGAACGAGGGTCGTTCCTCCGGTGCCAGATCCTTCAGGTGCTTCTTCGCCTCCGCAAGCTCTCCTTTTTTTCCTAAAAACCGTGTACGAATTGCATTTAACGCATCCGGACTTCCTGCCTTCTCCAGAAGTTCCTCCGCCGCTATCCGTATGCCTTCCAAATTAAATTGACTCATATTCCCTCCACTTTTCTTTTCGGAACGTAAAAAATCCCCGTCTGCTTACACAGACAGGGACGAATCATCGCGGTACCACCCTACTTCCCGAAAAACTCGGGCACTCTTTTCGCTTTACGCAGCTTCACGGCTCCTCCTACTGGGGTTCAGAGAAACAGCTCCGGTGTGAATATTCCAAAAAGCAGGCAGGAAGAACTTACAGCCCAAGGTTCCTCTCTCTGTGCTGTCTGTACTCTTTTTGTACTTATGCACCATCATCGCATTTCCTCCGCAGTATATTGAATGAAAGGCAAATTGTCAAGTTTGAACGGTAGATTCTTTTTCTTCTTCCGTTCCTTCCCCGCCTTCTTTCTCTACTCTTTTTCTCTCCTCTTCTTTTTCTTTTTCCTTTGCTCTCTCCCCTTCCCTTGCTTTCTCCTCTTCCCTTTCCTTCTCTTCTTTCTCTTTTCCGAGGTCGGTCGCTTTACTCCATACCCGAATCTGCGACTTCGTGGTCTTCTTCACCACATACATCGCATAGTCCGCATTCTTCTGCAATTCATCCGGAGTTAAACCGCCCTCCGGGTACCAGCTTACGCCGCCGGAAAGACGAAGCATCTTCTTCGTGCCGTCCGGAAGGATGATGAAGCTTTCATCGATGGTTTTCTGCAACTTTTCAATGAGGGTACTGATTCGATTCCGATTTCCTTCCTCATCGAAGATAAAGACATTGAACTCATCTCCGGAGATACGGGAATAGAGCGCATCCTTGCCAAGCGCTTCCCGCATGGCATCGGAAGCACAACGAATATACTTGTCTCCATACTCATGCCCGAAACTGTCATTGACCATTTTCAGATTATCGAGGTCCATCATGATGTAGGCGCCGATGGCATTTCCATTTCCCTTATTATCCAGTAACTCCCGAATCCGTCTTCCGAAAGCTCTTCGGTTGTAGAGATCCGTCAGGAAATCATGATCCCTTTCATATTGCAGATTGTGCTGTTCCTGAAGGAGCCTGTCGGAAAGATCCTCCAGGGCCTGTGACATCTGGTCTATCTCCAGAATGCCCGTCTGCTTAAGCCTCAGTCTCTCCGTCGGCTTATTCCGTCGCACCTCTGTCGCCAGTGCCCGAATCGGCTTCTGTAAGAAGATGGAGATGGAGAAACTGCCCATAATACCGATGATTAACGTGAGAACAATCGTCACGGACATCACATAGAGCATCCGATCGGCGAAACTGTTCATCGTCTTATAGGGGATTTCTCCGCCGAGACGCCAATTCAGGTCGGAAAAAGGCCCGTTTGTGGAAAAAATACGAAGAGGAATGCTGTAAGAGTAGACATCCCGGTTCTTCCCGACCGTACTGAAATCCGCATTCTTGTCTATGGTCGTATCCAGCGTGCGAAAACGAACAAGTTCCCGGTAGGTATCCGCACTGACGCTGTCCTCTTTCTTCTTCTCAATGCTCAGAAAATAAGAAGCCGTTCCGCTGGAATCCAGTTCCTTCTCCGGAAGGTTGTCGTTCAGGTAGCTTAAAAGAACATCCACGCCGAGAACGCCATAGACTCTTCCGTCGGAAAGACGCAGCGGCACCGAATAGGAAATAGCCTGGCGATTCTCACCGAAAAGCGTGTACGGTCTACTCCAGTATCCAAGCTCCTCCCATCCTACATTCGCTCCGGCATGAAATCCCGCTTCCGTCGGCTCATAAAGAAAATCGTAGTAAGGCACATTCTGCGTACCGAACTGAAAATTGGTATTCCAGGTGGTATCCGTCGTCATCTGCTTATTCCGCACCACCAGAAAAGGAGAGCGTTCTATCAAAATATCCAGGTTTTTTCCGCTCGGCTTGGATTCGGGATCCAGGTCACGGAAGTACAAACCCGGCTTATCCGAATAGTGCTTCGCTTCCATGCTGCTCTTCAGGTCTTCCGCATTTAAAATCAGAAACACTCCCGTAACACGGTTCGTCCGCATCATCGAAATCAAATCGTCAGACACGGCATTGAGGAAGGGGGCGGCATTCTCCGAACTGTCATCAATAGTCTCGATATCCAGCTTACCGGCTTCCACCAAACCGTCTGCGAGCTGATTCAATTTCTGTACGGTTTGTCCTAAGTTCATCCACTGATTCAGCATCACACTTTCCAGGTAGTTTCGTCTCGCTTCCACCCGGCTTTCAATAATTTCCCGTGAATTGGTGTGCATCTGCTGAAAGAGTCCCTGTCCGTAGATAGACGCCATAAGGATACCCATCTCTAAAACAAGAAGGAATACCAAAGGAATCAATATTTTTCTAAAAATCGGTTGTTTCTTCATACTTCTCCAGACAAACTACTTTTCCAGCTTCTTTACTTTAGAAAGAAAAGCATCATACCATAGGCCGAAGTTCTCTTCCGTATCATACTCCGCTATCGCGTCCTCTCTGGAAGAACCCGATGCGACGGCGGTATCAATTGCCTTTCGGTCGCTCATTGCCTTCTCCCGCATATCATTCTCGAGAAGGTCCCTTACTTTCGAAACTTGCTCTACTGCGGGAATCGTGTACATCGTATGTGTGGATACGGTATCCAGTGCCTGCTCCAGTGCCGGATTCTTCCCTCTGCCTTCCAGAACATCTATCGTCTGCACATTCAGCGCTTCCGACTTGACCGGTAAATACCCCGCACTGACGGTAAACTTACTGTTCACATCCTTAGCCGTTAACCAGCGAAGAAACTCCATGCACGCGCGAATCTTCTTTTCATTCCCTTTAATCACGGCTATGCCTGCGCCCTGCTGTACCGCGAGCTTCTCTCCTTCCACAAACTCCGGAGCCGGAAGTACTGCGCTTTCAATGGGATATTGCTTTTCATCGGAAAGGATGACTTCCTTCGGAAAGTTCAGGTAAGAAGCGGAAGTCGAAACATAGGAAATGATTTCTCCGGTCCGCACATCATCCGAGCGGTATCGTCCGGATGAACTGAAATAGCCTTTGATATAAGGAACATAAAAGAGCTTCCACAGCTTATACATCACATCCTTCGGAAAATGATAGACTGCTTTTCCCGCCGCATCCTGGGAAATCAGGTCCGCTCCCATCTGCTTCGCCCCGATCAGCATGAAATTCGCAAAGTCTTCCTGCCCGAAGAACGCCTTCCCGTCATTCGGTGTCTCGGTTAAGGCATCCGTATATTGATAGTACTTCTCGGCGACCGAAACCAGGCCCTCTCTCGTAGCAAGCTCCGAAATGCTGCATCCCGTCGCATCCGCAAACTTCTTCCAGTCCGTCTTATTCAGGTAAAGAATCTCCGTCGACTTTCCCACCGGAAGAATCTTGATCCCTTTACTCTGCTTTCCAAGCTTTCCTTCTTCCAGAAATCCGGGCACAAACGAATCCAGTTCCTCTTTCGAAAAGTAAGAACTGAAATCCACCAGATACCCTTTACTGTCCAGCGCCTGTGCCGCATCCCGATACATAAATGCCATGTCCGGATAATTATCCTGAATAAAGTTCTTATCCGTAAGAGAAAGAAGGTTTCCGTCCAAATCTCCGATGGAACCCGGGTTCATCACATGAACCGTGATATTCAGCTCTTTTCCTCTGGTCAGATTAAACTCATCTACCGTTTTCAGAAAAACTTCCTGCTGCGCTGCGGAATAGTACGTCCACAGCGTCAACTCAATATTCTCTTTTGTCTTTCTGTATGCCTTCTCTCTCTGATTTGCGCCATTCCTCTTGCAGGAAATTACGCAGACCATAACCACGAAAAAAAGCAACACGAACCGTGTAACTTTTCTACTCATTTCTTCGTCCTTTTACGCCTTCTGTCTCTCCACGATGCTTCTCCACGAAAAAAAGATACTCTCCGATAAAAGCGTATACCTCACCCATATTCCTGAACAACTTCGACGAAATCCTTTTTATTATAAGAAGCTTCCAATAAATATAATTTATTTGAATAATATTGCAAGCGCTTTTGCCTTCCTGTCATTATAAACAAAAAAAGAGGCTTATCCAAGTTCGAAATTTTTCTCCTTTTCCCTTATATCTTTTCGTGATTTGTTCGATAAAATGAGGAAAGACCGTTTGGAAAGAAAGGATTGCTATGTCATTATTTTATGGAAATGGAATAGCCCTCACGGAGAAGACACTGGACCTCTTATGGGGAAGACAGAATTTGACGGTGAATAACATCGCGAATGTCGATACCCCGAACTTCAAGTCCAAGTATCTCACGTTTGAGAACGAACTTCTCCACCGCATATCTACTGCGGAAAAGGGCGGACAGAAAAAGGTTCATGTAGCACAAGCGATTGACGGGCAAAGCGCCAGAATACACAACACCAGAAACGAGTCCAGCAGGCTGGACGGAAACAATGTGGACATGGATCAGGAACAAGTAGAACTTGTGAAAACGACCTATGAATACCAGTACATGGTAAACTCTGTAAACAATGACCTGAAGCGGCTCATGACGGCGGTAAAGAGCTTCTAACCTCTTTTCTTCTATATAAGATAGGATGCATTTATAGCTAAGAAGAGGAAAAATAAAATTTCGGAAAGAAGGGATGCTTCCGATTTTATCCGAATACTTTGTTTTTCGCTATTCCATAAAGGCAGAATCGAGTAGAGAAAAAGGATGGAAGCACTGCAAAAGCAGTGTTTTTTTGCATTTCAAAGAGCCGACTTATAGGCTCATGAGAATTGCCGATAGATAACGAGAAAAGTAATTTTGCACAGAGGACAACAGTAGTAATAAGGGAAGGCTGTATAAGAAGCAGGTACGGCATTTTCCAATGAAAAATAGTGAAAAGGTGGTAAAACTATGGATAGTACAATGGAAGGAATGTTGGATACCTATCTTCTGGAGACGGAATCCCTCTTGGATAAGTTGGATGAGATGCTCATCGCAGATGAAAAGGTAGGGGATTTTTCCACTGACGATGTCAATGAAATCTTCCGTATCATGCACACCATTAAAGGTTCCAGTGCCATGATGGAATTCACCCCGCTCTCCAACATCGCACATCATATTGAAGATATGTTCTTCTTTATCCGCGATAAGGGCATTGATTCCTTAAACGGAGACCAGAAAAGCGAACTCTTTGATTTGATGTTCCGCTCGGAAGACTTCCTGCGCGGCGGTATTGAGAAGGTCAAGGCAGGCGAGCCCTTAGATGAAAATGTCGATGCTTTCGCAGCACAGATCAACGGCTTCCTGGCAAAAATCTCCGGAAAGGGCGGAGATGCTCCTGCCGCAGCCGGAAAGGACAGCGCAGAGTCCGGTGCGCAGAGCGGAGACACGGTTCTTCCGAACGATCCCAGCGCAAAGAAATTCATTCATGTCTTCCTGGACGAAGGCATCGGAATGGAGAATCTGCGTGCTTTTATGATTGTCAATGCTCTGAAGGAGTTTGACCTGGACTTCCGTTACTATCCTTCCGATATGGATAGCAATCCGGAAACCGCACAAACCATCATTGATTCCGGTTTCTTCCTTGCTTTCGACAGCGATGAGACCCTGGAAAAAGGAGAGAAAGTCCTCGGCGAACAGAGCCACATCCTCTCCTATGAAATCATGGATGCGAAGAAAGAAGAGCCGAAAAAAGACGAGAAGGATGTACAGAAGGAAGCTTCTTCCGCTAAACCGAAGAATGAGAAAGAAGCTGCCGCACAGCAACAGGCTGCACAGCAGAAAACAGGCGCTCCGGTTAAGCAGAGTTTGATTTCCGTTAATTTACAGAAGCTGGACAGCTTAAACGACCTTGTCGGAGAAATCGTCATCACGGAGTCGATGGTAACCTCCTCTCCTGTTCTTCGTATGCTCCCGCAGGAAAGCCTGGACAACTTCATGAAGTCCGCAAGGCAGCTTAGAAAGCTGACGGACGACTTACAAGATATTGCCATGAGTCTTCGAATGGTCTCCATCTCCGGTGTATTCCAGAAGATGAATCGTATCGTTCGGGATATGAAACAGAAACTCGGTAAAGATGTAAAGCTGACCATCGTCGGAGAAGACACGGAAGTGGATAAGACGATTGTGGACAGCATCCAGGATCCTTTGATGCACATCGTTCGAAACAGCATGGATCACGGTATCGAAGAAAGCCGTGAAGAACGTATTGCTGCCGGAAAAGACGCACAGGGCGAACTGACCCTCTCCGCTTTCCACACTTCTTCCGAAGTCATCATCACCGTTTCCGACGACGGTTACGGAATGGATCCGGAAAAGCTGCTTGACAAAGCGGAAGAAAAGGGACTGCTCTACAAGCCGCGTTCCGAATATTCAAAGAAAGAAGCACTGGGACTGATTATGCTTCCGGGCTTCTCCACCAATACTGCCGTAACCGAGTTCTCCGGACGAGGCGTCGGCATGGACGTTGTAAAGAAGAATCTCGAGTCCGTTGGTGGAACCATCAGCATTTCCAGTGAAATCGGAAAGGGTTCCACCTTCACCATGAAGATTCCTCTTACCCTTGCCATCATGGACGGTATGAAGGTCAATGTCGGCGAGAGCATTTTCACCATTCCTATCGTAAACATCAGACAGTCCTTCAAGGTAGACGATGCCGAAGTGGTTTTCGATGAAAACGGAAACGAAATGGTAAAGAGAATGGATGTCTTCTATCCGATTATCCGTCTGAACAATTTCTACGGAATTGAAGGAAAATACACGGACCTTGCAGACGGTGTACTGATCTGGGTAGAAGCAAACGACAAGTCCTGCTGTCTCTTTGTAGACGACCTGATCGGTGAACAGCAGGTTGTTGTAAAACCGCTTCCGGCATACTTCAATGCCTATGACTTAAAGTCCAGCGGAATCAACGGATGCTCCATTTTGGGAGACGGTAACATTTGTATCATCTTAGATGTCTTAGGCTTGTACTCTCAAGCCATTGAAAATAATTAAGGAGGGAAGTATGGGCGAAGAAGAATTAATGGATGATTTGATGGAAGGGCAAGTAACAGAAGAGTTGGAAAGCTCCGATGCGGAACGCTGCCTCACCTTCGAATCCGGCGGAATGGTAATGTATATGAGCACAAGCTACGTCATTGAAATCATCAATGACCACAGCATTACTTCTCTTCCGATGGTTCCGCACTATGTAAAGGGAATCATTAACTTAAGAGGTTCTATCCTTCCGGTTATCGATATCCGTTTACTCATGGACAAGGAAGCGGAAGAATATACCTCCAAGACCTGCATCATCGTACTGAACATCGATTCCGTACAAATCGGCATCATCGTAGACCGCGTAAGACAGGTTATCGATATCGACCTGGATGACGTACAACCGATTCCGCTTAGGAACAGACAGAAACTGTGCAACGGCATGATTACCCTTGACAGCGGTGAAGTGGCAATGTCCTTTGACGCGGAAGCACTGGTACAGGCATCCCCTGACGCAGTATAAGAGGTCGATTGATGTACGATTTATCGGATGAGGATTTTAAACGACTCTATACCTATATGCAGGATAAGTTCGGGATTGACCTGAAGCGGAAGAAACCCCTGATTGTCAGTCGACTTTCCTCCATATTGGAGAAAAACGGGTACCGCGACTTTCACAGTTATGTAGAAGATGTTTTGCGGCGGGAAGATCAGGAGATGCTCACTACCCTCCTGAATAAACTGACAACAAACTATACTTATTTTATGCGGGAGGAATCGCACTTCGATTATCTGGAAAATGTTGTTCTTCCCGATCTCCTGAAGAAGCATGAAAAAGACAAGGTTCTCTCTATATGGAGTGCAGGTTGCTCCTCCGGAGAGGAACCGTACAACATCTCCATGTATCTTCTGGAGTATTTCGGAAAATTACCCGGAAAGTGGGATACCCGTATTTTGGCAACGGATATCTCTCACAATGTCCTTTCCAAGGCGGCGGACCCCCGTTATCCGGCGGAAAGCCTGGAAAAGCTTCCGAAAGCGTGGAAAAATAAATATTTTGTTCCTGTCGGAAATGATTTCTATACCGTAAGCGAAGAATTGCGGAGGAATGTCATCTTCCGTCCCTTCAATCTGATGGAACCGATTCATTTTAAAAGGGACTTCGACTTGATTTTCTGTAGAAATGTCATGATTTACTTCGATCAGGAAACAAAAGATGCTTTAGTAAAGCGTTTTTACGACGTGACCTATCCGGGAGGACACCTCTTCATCGGTCACTCCGAAGGACTGACGAAACAGACTTGTCCTTACAAATATATAAAACCGGCTATCTATCGTAAAGAAGAATAGCTTAACCGCCTTATCCCAATTTGCCTTCGGCTTTTCGGATAAGGCTATCTTACCTTTAGGAGTTTAGTAAGGAGTGGCAATGAAAGACATTTCATTCCCAAAGGATCATTTTCAACTCATCGCCATGGGCGCATCTACCGGAGGAACAGAAGCCTTACTCGCCGTACTGGAACGACTTCCCGCCACACTTCCCCCCATTGTGATTACACAGCACATGCCGGCGGTATTTACCAAGATGTATGCGGACCGGCTGAATAAAATCTGTAAAATGGAAGTCCGGGAAGCGGCGGACGGCGATAAACTCTACCCGGGGCTCTGCCTCATTGCCCCCGGCGGTTTACAGATGCGGGTATTCCGGGGTCCGGACGCCGGACACGTGGAATGTAAGGAAGGCGAAAAAGTAAGCGGTCACTGCCCTTCTATCGACTATCTCTTCCACTCTGTCGCGGAAGTCTATGGGGAGCACGCACTCGGTATTCTCTTAACGGGAATGGGCCGGGACGGTGCGGAGGGGCTCCTGTCCATGCACGAGAAAGGCGCCTATACGCTCGGGCAGGACAAAGAAAGCTCCGTAGTATACGGTATGCCTATGGAAGCGTTCAAACTGGGCGCCGTAGATCGACAGGGAAACTTAGAGGAAATTGCAGACTATCTTCTGTGCGCAGTACAATAGGAGAAACAAATGAGTATACTTCATTCCCTTTCACGGAAACTCATGGCAGCAAGCGCAAAACAACTGGGCATTGCCGCGGTTGCTTCTCTTTCCGTGATGACAGCAAGCTTCTCCGCTATCGCTTACAACGGGTATCGGGAGAGCATCAAGAAAAGCGAAGTAAAAAAAGACGGACAAATCCTTGGTGAAAATCGTTTTCAGCAGGTTTTTTATAATACGGCGGAAACATCCTCGAATTCCGTAGCGGAGGATGCCGTCAGTCGGGAATCCCTTCCGGAAAATGAGGAAGCGGCTGCCGACACGGAAGAAAATGGAAACAGCACGAGTAAGAAAAAAGCGAAAGAAGAAAATGCGAAAGAGCCCGAGAGCGGAAAAGAGAATGCGGAAGAAAGCGCTTCCCCTACGGAAAGCAGTGCTGTAGAAAGCGCGGGAACACAG
>JABZIV010000031.1 GCA_015258095.1 Lachnospiraceae bacterium | reverse complement strand
GTTATGTTCCAATACGACATAAGGACCGTGTTTTTCGATGCATTCCACAATCTGTTTATAGTAGTCCCTGCTTACACTTCCGTCTTCTACCAAAGGAAGGGTACTCAGACGAACCGCTTCCTGCCAGGACAGATCTTTTTCGTGCAGAAAGGCAAAGTGTTTTTTTTCTATGATTTTTTCCAATATTTTTGACATGGCAATCCTCTCTTTATAAACAGGAACGGAAGGGGATGTTCTGCGGATGTTCGAAGCAGTCTTCAAAGCCTCTACGGTGGTGGAAGTATGTTTTTTCCTTGTCTCTGGGGTAAACGTATTTTCCGCCTACTTGCCAGAAGAAGGGATGGAAGCCATATTCATTCCGGTCTTTTTTAAAGTCGTAGAGCAGTTTGATTTCCTCGCAGTCAGCCTGAAAGTTGGTCCATACATCCCAGTGGATGGGAACAACGACTTTGCAGCGAAGATTTTCCGCCATACGAAGCACATCTACGGAAGTCATTTTATCCTGCATTCCAATCGGATTTTCACCGAAGGAGGCAAAAGCGACATCAATATCAAAATCTTTGCCGTGTTTTGCAAAGTAAATGGAGAAGTGAGAGTCTCCTGAATGATAAATATTTCCTCCCGGCGTTTTTACAAGGTAGTTTACTGCCTTATCGTCCATGTCGCTTGGGCAGATTCCGCTTAGCTCTTCGCGGTCTTCTCCCGTGGAGTCGGTCGTAACGATGCAGGTTCTGTCGAAGCTGTCCAGGCAGACGATTTCGATGTCCTTCAGTCTGATGGTATCTCCGGGTCTTACAACTCTTAAACGATCTTCGGGAACACCCCATTTTCTCCATATTTCGACAGACTTTAGAGGACCGATAAAGGGGACGGGAATTTGTTTTCCGTTTTCGTCTTCTGTAGTCATGCCGCTATTCACGACGTGTGCAGCCCACTCGATGGACATGTGATCTTGGTGATAATGGGTAGCGAGCACGGCATCCACTTTCTTAAAAGCGAAAGGGTCAATCACGAAGGGAACATTCCGAAGGTTTGGCTGCATCAGCCTTCCTCCGCACATATTTGCCATCTGATGCCCCGGCTTCATTTTATTGTCTCCATGGGTTCTTTTTCCGTTACCGCACCAGAGATCGATGGTTATATTCGTGTCTTTCGGCGTTTTGAACCAGATACCGGTACAACCGAGCCACCACATGGCGACCTGTCCGTCCGGGACAATTTCCCTTTCGATGTCTTCCACCAACCAGGTACCCCATTCCGGAAAGGTATTTTTAATCCAACTATCGCGTGTCGTTTCAGCGATGTTTGCCATAAAGCCTCCTAACTGTTTCAAAAAAATTAAATATAGATTTTGTCTTGTTTTCGTACGCGCACAGATAATTTTCTGTGTTCATCATAAGATAAGGGGAAGATAAAAACAATTATATAAATTCTAATATATGTTCGAAAGCAAAATTATATGTTCGAAAATGGATTTTATAGGACAAAATGCGAATATTGAAAAATGCCATAAAATAAGGGTTAATCTTGCATAAAAATAGCGATTACGTGAATAAATGAAATAGTAATTGTGCAGGTTGACGAAAATGTTTTTTGACTATAAAAACAGAAAAATCTTTAAAATGGCTTGAAAATATAGAGTTTAATGATATAGAATCAGAAAAATGAAATAGATAATTTGTTGTCAAATTATTCAATTTATCTAAATAAAGAAATGCAAAAGAAAATCTATATATGGTTGTTATATGTTCGATTAATATATTCCATTTCTTTGATTACAATGATGCGACGGAAAGGGGAAGTATGAAAAACTATGCAATAGGCTTGTATGAGAAGGCGATTCCGAAGGAGATGAGCTGGAAAGAAAAGTTGGAGTGTGCAAGAGAATGCGGTTATGATTATTTGGAAATCAGTATTGATGAGACGGAGGAGAGACTTGCCCGTCTGGACTGGACCGACAGAGAAAGGAGAGAGATGCTTTGTTGTATGCAAGACAGCGGTTTACCGATAAGGAGTATGTGCTTGTCCGGACACAGAAAGTATCCCTTTGGGTCCGGTGACATGCGGACGAGGGAAAGAAGCATGGAGATGATGGAGAAAGCGGTCCGTCTTGCGGATGATCTGGGGATACGCATCATTCAACTCGCGGGATATGATGTTTACTATGAGGAGAGCAGTGAAGAAACAATCAGGCGGTTTCGCGAGAACCTGAGGAGAGCCTCTGCTATGGCATCGGAAAGAGGGATTCTTCTCGGCTTTGAAACCATGGAAACGGAGTTTATGAATACAACGGAGAAAGCGATGCACTATGTTCACGAGATAGACAGTCCTTTTTTGGGGGTCTATCCTGATGCGGGCAATCTGACCAATGCGGCATTGTCTTACGGAAACACGGTTGAAGAGGATCTGGAAAAGGGAAGAGGACATCTGATTGCACTTCATTTGAAAGAGACCTTACCCGGGCTGTTCCGGGAAATTCCCTTTACCAAGGGGCATGTGGACTTTCCCGCAGTGATCCGGAAGGCCTGGGATTTGGGAATCAGAAGATATGTAACGGAGATGTGGGATGTCGGGAAAATAAGCTGGAAAGAAGATATTCTTTTTGCAAATCGGATGATGCGGGGCATTTTGGATGGACAGGCGGAAAGATAGAAAAGTAAGCGGGAGAGAAAAGATGAAGGTGGAAAAAAAGCGTATTGGAGAGTTAAATAAGTGTTATTCTTTGGCGGAGCTTTCTTACCGGGGAGAACATTGCTTTTTGGTGGCAGCGGAAAAGCAGGATCCCTGCTATTTATTTCGGGAGTCCGGTGAATTAATGGAACAGGTTTGGGATGGCCCCGGTGGGGTTATGACCATGGCGGAGGTTCCGGGAACGGATGGGATCTTTTTGGCTACCAGAAGATTTTATTCTCCGAATGACGGATTGGACGCGGAAATTGTTCTTGTGGAGCCGAAGAAGAAAGGCGGATGGGAATCCTTTACCTTGTGCAAGGCTCCTTTCGTCCATCGTTTCGGGATTTTGGAAAGAGGAGGAGAACGGTATCTTCTGGTATGTTGCTTGAAGACCGGACATTCTTTTAAGGATGACTGGAGTAGAAAAGGCGCCTGTTTCGGTGCGCATCTTCCGAAAGATTTGGCACAATTTCATGGAGATAAGAATCTGGAGCTGACTTTGCTTAAGGATGAAATGCTGAAAAACCATGGTTTTTCCAAGTGGAAGGATGGGGGATTTGAAACGGGAGTCGTAGCGTGTGAAGAGGGAACGTATCTCTTTGTTCCTCCGGCGGTACTGGGGGCGGAATGGCAAGTGAAACGGATTCATTCTCTTCCTTCCAGTGATTCGATTCTTTTGGACTTTGACGGGGACGGAAAGATGGAGCTCGGCTGTATTGCGCCCTTTCATGGAAACTCTCTCACGATTTACCATGAGGATGCGGACGGAAATTATGTACCGCAGTGGAAGTATCCTGCAAAAGAGGCGGATACGGAGATGCTTCATGCTACTTTTCCCTGTGAAATTCAGGGGAAGCCGGCTTGGATTGTCGGTTGGAGAAAGGGAACCAGAGATACGATTCTGATTCGTTGGGATGAAAAAGAAGGAAATTACAGAACGGATTTTCTCGATCGAAACAGCGGTTGTGCGAATGCAATGCACTTTAAAAATGCTGCAGGAGAAGATATTGTTATTGCGGCGAACCGGGAGATAAACGAAATCGCAATGTATACGATAAGCTGAGCCTGTGCTATAAATAAGAAATTCCTGTCGATAGAAATACTGTTATTTTAAAATGCTATAGGAATAGAGGAGGCTATGGATGCTCGAAGAGTTAAAGAAAGAAGTATACGAAGCCAATATTTTGCTTCCAAAGTACGGCTTGGTTACTTTTACCTGGGGAAATGTCAGTGCAATCGATAGAAAAAGCAGCTATTTTATCATAAAACCCAGTGGAGTCAGCTATGACGGTATGACCAAGGAAGATATGGTCGTGATGGATTTGGAGGGCAATAAGATAGAGGGAAAGTGGAATCCCTCCTCCGATACGAAAACCCATATCGAAATCTATAAAAAATTTAAAGATGTAGGAGGAATCGTGCATACGCATTCTCCCTATGCTACAAGTTGGGCGCAGGCAGGAAGGAGCATTCCCTGTTACGGCACTACGCATGCCGACTATTTTTACGGAGAGATTCCCTGTCTGCGTTGTCTTACAGAAGAGGAAATCAAAGAAGCTTATGAAACTAATACGGGACGTTTGATTGTTTCGGAGTTTGAAAGAATGCAGAAAGATCCGCTGGCTGTTCCGTCAGCACTTTGTCAGTATCATGGCGTATTTTCCTGGGGAAAGGACGCGGAAGAAGCCGTGCACAATGCCGTGGTTACGGAAGAAGTGGCGAAGATGGCTTATCGAACGGAAGCCATCAATCCGCATGTGGAGCCCGCTCCGAAGGCATTGCAGGACAAGCATTATTTCAGAAAGCATGGAGCAAACGCCTATTACGGGCAGACGAAGTAATGGCACAGGCTATCACATTTGTCGAGGTTTAGCGGTTAAAAAGGACTTATGCCATTACCTTTGCCAGGATTCCATAACTTAGGACGGACATAATCAAACTGGCAAGTAGAATGCCGAGGAATATGGCAAGGATAGATTTTTTTCGATTCATTTTGAGAAGGCTGGCAACCATTGCGCCGGTCCATGCGCCGGTTCCGGGGATAGGAATTCCGACAAAGAGAGCAAGTCCCCAAAAGTCATATTTTTCTATATTTTTTTTATTTTTATCCACCTTCTCTCGAAACCATCCTGCCAGCGGTTTTGTATAAGAGAACTTTTCCAGTAAAGTAACTATTTTGGAAAAAAACAGGAGGACAAAGGGAATCGGAAGAACGTTCCCAATCAAGGAAATCAAGAGTCCTTTTAAGAAGGGGACCTTCAGGAGAGAGGCGGCGATTAAGCCACCTCTTAATTCGAGTACGGGGAAAACGGAAATCAGAAAGATAACCCCTTCTTTTGATAGATGTTTCCCTAAAAATTGCGTAAAAAACGTAATAAAACTTTCCATATTTCCCATTCTCCCTTGCTTGAATGCCTATATAACTTATGCTAGAATTCATGGATGTGCAGCAACCGTAAATAATTTATGGAGTTTATCGGATAGCGTAGAGCTAGTCAATAGAGTTTCACAGTTTGTTCATATATAAATAGGGTAGGGTATATTCATTAAAAGGAGCGGTATGATAGACTTTGAAGAAGAAATTCAAAGATTCAAGCCAAGTTTGGATGTGGATCAGTTAGAAGACGCCATTCTGAAGGTGGATCTTACAGATATGAATGACTTGATGACACAGTTGTTGGAAGATGCCTTGAAGAAGGGAAATGCCCAATGAAATATGACGTCACACTCGAACGAATAGCCAATTGCTATTACAATTTAGGACTCGAGAGGGCGAAACTTCGGGATCTAAGCGGTGCGGCGGAACTTCTTAAAAAAGCGTTGCATTACGATAAGTATCAAAGAGAAGCAAGAAATCTTCTGGGACTTATATTCTTTGAAATGGGTGAGGTGGCGGATGCACTGGTGCAGTGGGTCATCAGTATGAATCTGCTTCCGGAGGAGAATCCGGCGGATTATTATCTGGATGAGATTCAAAGAAAGCCGGCCATTCTCCGTATCTGCTCCGATAATGTGAAGCGCTTCAATCAAGCGCTGGATTATGCGCAACATAACAATAAGGATCTTGCCGTCTTCCAATTGAATCAGGTGATTTCGGACAGTCCGAACTATGTGAAAGCACATATTTTGCTGGCTCTTCTATATATGGATAGAGGAGACTGGATTAAGGCGGGGAAGAGTCTTTACCTGGTTTTAAAGATTGATAGAAATAACCCGAAGGCCCTTGTGCTCATGGATTTGGTAAAGAAGAATACCGGCAGGGCGGAGATTGAGCAGAGCAAGTTAAAGAATGTTTTTTCTCACCGTAAGATGACGGATGATGATGTTATGATGCCGCAGGAAATCAGGCAGCTTTCTCCGTGGTCCGTCTCTCTTCTTTTATTACTTGGTACCGGTATTGGTCTTTTCGTATTTTATCTTTTGATGCTTCCGGCAGGAATACGCAGTGCAAACGCTAAAAATAATCAGGAGTTGATTGCGTATACGGAGAAGCTGGATGCGGCGAATCAGAAGCTGAGCAATGTCGAGGCAGAGAAGAGCAAATTACAGAAAAGCTATGATGATGCCAAAGCAAACCTGGATCGCTATGAGAATCAAAACGCTTCCTTTATGGCACAGTACCAGAGTCTTGTAAACATCAATAACGCTTTATCAACCGGAGATATTCTTGCCGCGGCGGAAGCCTATACGAAGCTCGATCAAAGTTCGATTACCGACAGCAGCTTACAGAATATGTTGAATACGGTGAAGTCACAGATGGAAGGGAATGTGTATCTTCGCTTACAGGAAATGGGAACTGCCGCATGGAATGCGGGTAAAACGGATGAAGCACTACAGTATTTTACCTGGAGCGTCAAGATTCGAAGAGAAGCGGAGAATCTGTTCCTGCTTGCCAGATTGCAGCAGAGCATGGGAAATACGACGGAAGCCAACCAGAACTTTGACTCGGTGGTCGGAGAGTTCCCGAGTTCTCCTTATGCTGAACGCGCGAGAAGTGCGAGAGGGTATTGATGTTTAAAAAAGAGAAGATCATTGCCATGACGAAGTTGGCAATATTTGAAAAGCATAAGGGAGAAGAGGCGGTCGCCATTACCAAGTTTTACAGGGAGGATTTTATTTCCAACTGTATTTTGCAAGGTGTCATTCGCTATACGGCGATATTTTTACTTCTCTTTATGATGTATTTCCTTTTGCAGGGGGAAGATTTACTACAGAAAATGAGTTTTGTTTTCTTGATGCAGCTCGGCAGAAAGACGGTTTTACTTTATTTACTTTGTCTGGTTATCTTTCTCGCGATTTTCCTCTTTTCCTCCTATTTTACTTATGAGAAAGCGTTGGAGGAAAGAAAAGTATACGAAGAACAGTTGGAAGAGATTCTTTCTTTATCCAGGACTGCGGAGAAGAAGGCGGAAATGCCGGAGACCAATTTGAACCATTCTTCGGATAAACGGAAAACTTTGCAGGAGTATACGGTGCAGCCTGCTATAAAAGAATTGCAGCATGGTAAAAAAGAAGTACCGCTTGCTAAAAAAGAAGTGCAGCTTGCTAAAAAAGAAGTACCGCATAGTAAAAAAGAAGTGCAGGATATTGTATTGCAGATGCATAAAGAAGGAGAGAAGCTGGAAGCAAAGGATTGGCTGGATACGGAAGACTGGTTAGACGAGTAAGGGAGAAGAGATGGATACTTTACGGCAGTACCGAAACAGAATAGAGAAAGTCTATGGAGAGAATGATTACTGGATGGTACCGATTTTTCGCTCTTTTTTTGTCATTCTTCTTCTTGCCTTTCTGAGCCGGTTCTTTCGTATGGGCGGAAGACTGGAGAATCCGCTTTTCATCCTAAGCATGGGACTCTTTTCTTTTTTTCTTCCTTTTTCTTTTGTTCCCTGTCTCGGTGCACTCTACCTGCTTTACTACTTTTATACGATGTCCTATCTTTTGCTGGGGCTTGGTACGGTATTTTTTGTTTTTGTCTTTCTTTTGCAAAGTAGTTTTAGAAACCGCTATGCTGTCCTTATTGCGCTGGTGCCGCTCTGCTTTTATTTTCATTTACCGTTCTTTGTGCCGCTGCTAATCGGGATGTCTATGGGGATGACGGCATTCTTGTCTCTCGATATCGGTATTCTGGTATACTATTTTTTGCAGTTTATTCGGGACAATAAGAAGCAATTTTCTACGAGTGCGGATCTGATGGAACAGCTGGATAGCCTTTCCAAGACTTTTACGCCTTTTTTGAAGAATAAGGAAATGTTTCTGATGCTGATGGTACTCGGCCTGGCGGCGCTTTCTATTTATATAATTCGAAATTTTCAATTCTCTTATGCATTTGAGATTTCGCTCTTGGCAGGTTTGGTAGTGGAAGCCTGTACTTTTATCTTAGGCCCTGTTCTGTCTTTGCGGCTTCCCCTGTTTTCCCTGTTCTTGTCTTATCTGTTGTCTGCCGTTCTTGCGCTGTTTATCCTGTTCTTTTTGCATGATGCGGACTACAGAGGGACAGAGTTTGTACAATTTGAAGATGAACGCTATTATTATCATGTGAAGGCGGTTCCGAAGAAAAAAGGATAAAGTGGTTTTAGAAGTAGAAGGGAGAAAGTGGTGAATTTCATTTCAAAATTGAGGGGATGGATTAGTTTACTTCCCTCTGTCAGCTTTTCAGGCATATTGGAGATTGCGATTTTATCGGCTCTGATTTATGTCATTCTTTTATGGATTCAAAATACAAAAGCCTGGCAGCTTCTTAAAGGAATTCTGATTATCATTTTATTCACCGCTTTTGCCGTATTTTTGCATTTGACAACCATTGTATGGTTAATTGAACGACTTTCTACAGCAGCGATTATCGCCCTTGTCGTTATCTTTCAACCGGAACTTCGTAAAGCCTTGGAACAGCTCGGATCCAAAAACTTAATCATCTCGTTTCGGGGAAAGGATATTTCTTCCGATATCCACATTAACCAGGAGTTAATCGCGGCTTGCAGCGTGATGTCCGAGAATAAGACCGGTGCATTGATTGTCCTTGAGCAGGAGCAGAGTCTGGAGGAAATAGAAAAGACCGGTATTTATGTTGACGGAATCGTTACGGCTGCCCTTTTAATCAATATCTTTGAAAAGAATACTCCCCTGCATGACGGAGCTGTGGTGATTGCAAACGGAAGGGTTTCTTCCGCTACTTGCTACTTACCTTTGTCCGATGCGGAGATTTCCAAGGCATACGGGACAAGGCACAGAGCGGCTCTCGGCATTTCTGAAAATACGGATTCCATTACGCTTGTGGTTTCCGAAGAGACGGGGAGAATTTCCGTTGCCGTGCACGGAAAATTAAATAAGGTGAAGGATCCGGAAGATCTGGCACTCTATCTTCCGCAAGAAGAGACAAAAGAGCAGAGGAAGAAGATTTTTAGCCCCCTCTTCTTTTTAAAGGAAAGAAAGAAGGATGAGGAATGAAATATATAAAAGACAATCTTGCATTAAAGTTGTTCAGTGTGTGCCTTGCGCTTCTGCTTTGGCTCATTGTTTTCAACGTGTCCAATCCGGAGCAGAAGGGGAGTCGCAACGTAGAATTGCATATTCTGCATCAGGATGTTTTTTCGGCGGAAAATAAAACATGGGAAGTGGATCGGAGCACCATTACCGTTTCCTATACAGTGAGAAGTAATAGAGCATCTTCCGTGCAGGCATCCGATTTCAATGCCTATATCGATTTGAATGACTATTCGATTACCGGTTCGGTTCCTGTTTATGTGGAGCTAAAGAACGCGGAGAACAGCGGACAGATTCAGGATATTGTAGCAAAGCCGTCCGTGGTACGGGTCAATGTGGAAGATTTGCAAATTAAGAAGTTCAGCTTAACAACCCATAGAAGGGGAAAAGAGCAGGATGGATATCTGGTTTCTTCGATTCATACTGAGCCGGAGACGATTTATGTAACAGGTCCGGAGTCTTCCGTCGGGCGTATTTCTTCCGTCGGAATCTTAGTGAATGTAGACGGTTTGCATCAGAATACCAGCGGTACGGAAAAAGCGGTTTTTTATGATGCGAATGGAAAAACCATCGGTTCTCTGGAAAATGTATCGCTTTCTCAGGAAAACATTGATTATACGGTAGTAGTGAACAAGAAAAAAGACTTACGGGTCAGTGCGACGACGACCGGAACACCGCAAAACGGATACAGTGTCGAGAAAGTTGAGGTATCGCCAGCCAGTATTCCGGTTTCCGGAAATGAGAGTCTTCTCGATTCTCTAAACAGCCTTTCTTTACCGGCTGTCGATGTCTCCTCTGCACAATCGGATATCAAAAAAGAATATCCGATTGAGGATTTTCTTCCGAAGGGGGTTTCCCTTACGGAGCCGAATAAGAGTATCACGGTTATTGTGAAGTTGAAGAAAAATGAAGAAACACAGAAGTCCGGAGGAGAAAAACAGGAGAGCGTGAAGGACACGGAGGAGTCCAAGACGGAGTCCACAGCAGAGAGTTCTACGGAGGAAAGCAAAGAAGAGAAATCCAGCGAGGAAAGTAAAGCGGGCGGATCTTCCGGGGAGAGCAAGTCCGCAAGCGGAAAGACCAATACAGAAAGTAAGGCGGCGAATAAGTCGGAGAAGAAATCGGTAGAAGAGAGCCATTAGACTGTTGTGAAGGAAGGAATAAAGAGAGAAGAGCGCGGATGAAGACGGTTAAAGTACTTATCTTATACAGTGTGATTTATTATGTAGCGTATCGTTGTAAAGTAGCCGGGTTTTCCGTCCTTTCCTCCATCCTTTTTCTTTCCTTGGCTTTCTTCCTCTTTCTTACGGAAAGAAAGAGAGAGCAAACGGCGCTTCCGCTCACCGGACTTTTTGCGCTAGGCATTCTGGGTGGAGAGGGAATCGCAGTCCTGCAACTGAGCACTCTTTCATCCAACTGGACGAGGGAGATGTGGCAGTCTCTGTTTTTTTCCTATTTTTTCTTTTACTTCGTCTATCATTTCTTTCGCTTTTTTCTTATGCGGAAAGATACGGTAGTAAAGGTTCAGAAGAAAGAGGAAAAGGAAAACATCGTCGTATTAAAGCGGTTTATTTCGGCTCTTCTCGTCATTTCTTTGCTCTCCTTTCTGGTGGAAGCGTCTGTGCTACGGTATATTCCCCTTTTTACGACACACACGCCTCATGCTTACTCGGCTTTTCACTTAAAAGGGCTGCATTATTTTACCACTGTTTTTGTTCTGGTTCCCTCCCTCATCGCCTATTTAACGAAGATGGAGAAGAAGATTCATGCCTTTAGCTTAGTGAGTTTTTCGCTTTCCCTTCTTTTACCGATTCTCCTGCTTTCCCGTTTTCAACTTATTTTCTCTATTGTACTGTTTGTCTTTACCCTTCTTTTAGAGGGATATCGCATAGAAAAGAAGAAGCTCTGTTTCCTCTTCCTTTTTTTAATTATAAGCTATGTTCTTCTTACCATAGAAAGAGCGCACTCTGTTTCTTATCTCTTGGGCATTTTTTCGATGAAAGATAAGAATATGCCTATTTTTTTCGTTCAACCGTATATGTATGTGGCCAATAATTTTGAGAATCTTAATCTTTTAACAAAGAAAATAATCAAACATTCCTATGGTTTTCGGATGGCATATCCTTTCTTTACGTTAAGCGGATTAAAATTCTTCCTGAAAGTACCGCTTAGCTATCCTCTTTATTTGACCAAAAAAGAACTTAGTACCTTAACCCTTCTTTATGATGCGTATTATGATTTCGGATTGATAGGGGTTTCCGTATTTTCTGCGATTTTAGGTGGAATCGCAGCGCTGTTAAAGACGTTTTCAAAGAAGGAGAATCCTTTTATTCTTCTTATCCATGCGCAATTTGCTTTTTATCTTCTCTTTTCTTTCTTTACAACCTGGTTTTCCAATGCCTCCAGCATTTTCTACTTTGGCGTCTGTCTCTTCTTTGCTATACTATGGGACTGGAGAACGAGGAGGAAGGGAGCATGAAAAGAATCGTCTTACTTTTATATAGAATCTGTTTTCCCGTCGCCTTGACAGCGATGGCTTTACTTTTCCTGCCGAAGCTTCTTTTGTTTTTTTTACCGTTTGTGATAGGGGCGGTACTCGCTGTGATAGCAGAGCCGTTTATCCGGCTTCTTCATCGCGCCTTTCCCTTTTTAAAGAAGGAGTTTCTTTCTCTATTTGTCATCTTGTCCCTTTTTCTTCTTTTAGCAGGACTGGTTTATCTTTTGCTTTTACTGGGGATTCCTTTTGTAACGAAAAAAATGGCAGGATTCCCCGCGTACCTTCTCTCTTTACAGGAAAGCGCTTTTATTACTTTAGAAAAATTAAGAACGTTGCTTCCGGGAGCGATACAAAATCATCTTTCGGATCTTCCGGAAAAACTTGGCAATATGGGAAAGAGTATTTTAAAGAACTGGTCATCCCCTGCGCTTCGTTTTTCTCTTCATTTTGTGAGTGGTCTACCGGAACTGCTTCTTTATTTTGTCCTGACTTTTCTTTCGGCTCTTTCTTTTGTAAAGGATGGAGGAAAATTACTTCCGTTTTTAAAGACCCTCCTTCCGGAGAGTTTTCGACATTACGGCACATTGTTACGAGAAGATGGAAAGAAGATTTTAAGGGGCTATATTCTGGCACAGTTTGAAATTATGTTCTGCGTGTTCTTATTGCTGGCAATCGGGTTTAGTCTTCTGAAAGTTCCTTACGCTGTGCTCCTGGCTTTTCTCACTGCTTTTTTAGATGCTTTGCCGGTTTTCGGCGTGGGATTTATCATGTGGCCGTGGATGCTTATGGTATTTTTAAAAGGGCAGTTTCTTTTCTTTTTTGCGCTCGCCCTATTATATGTCCTGAGTCAGATTATTCGACAGTTTTTACAACCGAAAATTATTGGGGATGCCATCGGTTTGCCTCCTCTTCTGGCATTGCTCTTTTTATTTTTGGGCTATAAGTTTTACAGCCTTTCCGGGATGGTTCTGGCTTTGCCGGTGGGGATGCTGCTTTTGCGCTTTTTTCATTACGGGGCTTATGACGGCATGCTCTCCGCACTGAAGGAGTTACGAGAGCTTCTGCTTTCTTATTTATAAAGCGCTTTTGTGCTGCCTTATCATGTGTTTTTGTGTTGTCTGCTTATCACGCACGAAGCAGAGAAAGTAAGATAGGAGAAAGAAAGAGTGGAATTAGCGAAAGAATTTCTGGACAGAATGCATGCTATGCTGCAAGAAGAGGGGGAGTGGCAGTCTTTCCTGCGCTCTTTTTCGGAAATGCCGAAGAGAGGAATCCGTGTCAATCGAAAAAAAGTAGAGGAGGCGGAAAAGGAAGGATTCTCGTTTCAGGAATGGAAAGAGAAGTGGCATTTAGAGCCGGTCTTTTCAGAGAAGAGGGAAGAAGAACAAAGAGAGTTTTATGTGGAGGAAGAGGAACTTCGGGAGAACGGTATTTCCATTGGAAAAGACCCATACCATGAAGGCGGACTCTATTATATTCAAGATCCCTCTGCAATGGCTGTGGTACCACGGATGGAGATTCGCCCCTTTGACCGCTGCCTGGATCTCTGTGCCAGTCCCGGTGGGAAAAGTTTGCAGATTGCAGATTTCCTTTCCGAGGAAGAAGGGGGAATTTTGCTCTCTAACGAGTATGTTGGAGAAAGAGCCAGGATTCTATCTCAAAATGCGGAAAGAATGGGGTATTGCAATCTTGCCGTTGTAAATGAGTCTCCGGCATCCCTTGCTGAAAACTTTCCCTCTTATTTTTCCAGAATCCTGGTGGATGCACCTTGTTCCGGAGAGGGGATGTTCCGAAAGAGTGAAGAAGCGGTAAAAGAATGGTCTCCTTTTTTGGTGGAGAAATGTGCGGAGAGACAGAGAGACATTCTGGAATCCGCTTTTCAGATGCTTCGGGAAGGGGGAGAGCTCTGTTACTCCACCTGCACGTTTGCGCCTTTAGAGGACGAAGAAATGCGGGACTGGATTCTCAGGGAAAACCCGGAATACAGCTTGAAGGAGGAGAAGAAACTCCTCTTTCATAACAGTAGAGGAGAAGGGCAGTATTATGCCATTTTCAAAAAAGCGGGAAAGGATCTGGAACGGACGACTAAAAAAGAGGCGTATTCCATTCTCCGGAAAAATAAATCTATTTTTATATATAGCAACGGTTTGGAACCCTTTTCTCGTCTAAAGCTGTTTCGTTTAGGCGTACGTGCTTTTGAAGAAGGAAAAACGGGATGGGAGTACAGCCACGGCTTGAGTCATGCGCTTCATTTGAAACGTCTTTTCCCTGTTCTTTCCGCGTGTAAGCCGGAGACAAAATACAATTTAAGGTATTGTATTTATCTAAAGAGAGGGGAGGAAAGAGTGGATGCCTATCTCTCGGGACAGGAAATTCACGTAAAGCGGGAGGAATGCAGTTTCTTTATACCTCCACAAAAGGAGGAATCAACCGGTCTCGGCATTGTATATTGTGACGGGATTCCGCTGGGATTTGGATATTATCGGAATGAGAAACTACGCAATCTTTATCCTAAAGGACTTCGTTATCGCAGTTAAAGAGAAAAGGCAGAAGAAAACTTTTAAAAAGCGTATCTTAAAAGTAGCTTAAAATCTCTTGAACTCAACTATTCAATCGTTTAAAATGTTAAGGATTATGCGTTGAACCATAGGTAGAAATGGAGGAGGAAGATGAACGAGCATAGTTCGAAGGCAAGAAGTCGTATTGAGGCATTGCTGGACGTACAGAGCTTTGTAGAACTGGGTGCTTTAGTCAGAAGTCGCAGTACGGACTTTGTCAGAGAAGAAGGGAAAGCGGAGACGGATGGCGTTATCTGCGGTTATGGAAGTATTTCGGGTAAACCGGTCTATATTTATGCGGAAGACAGGGAGATTTTGTCCGGTTCAATGGGAGAGATGCACGGAAGAAAGATTGCCCGTCTTTATGATATGGCGATGAAAATGGGAGCGCCGGTTGTGGAACTCCTGGATTCCAGCGGAATTCGATTGGAAGAAGCAACGGATGCACTCTACGCCCTTTCCAAGATTTATAAAAAGAAAGCAAAGGCAAAGGGACTGATTCCCCTTTACTCGATTGTATTCGGGCAGGCAGGCGGTGGAATGGCAGTGTTATCCGCCTTATCCGACTTCCGTTTCCTGGAAAAGGAAGAGGGAAGACTTTTCATCAATGCACCGGATGCGGTAAAGGGCAATAAGGACGATTCTTTCGCAAGAGGGGAAGCACAGGAAGAAGCCGGTAACGTTGACTTCTCCGGGACGGAGGAAGAAATTTTCCGGGAAGTACAAAAAGCCTTCCGTTTTCTTCCTGCAAACAATGAAGATGCCGCATTTTCGGAAGAAGTGGAAGATAATTTGAATCGTGCGGTAGACGGCTTCGAGTCTTTGAAGGCAAGAGAGTCTCTTACTGTACTTTCCGATCAGGGAGAAATTTTTGAAATGGCGAGAGGCTATGGCGAGGAAGCCGTTACCGCCTTTCTGCATCTGAACGGACAGACTGTAGGGGGAATTGCGACGAATGGGGGAGCGCTGCATTGGAAAGATGTCGAGAAAATGAATCGTTTTCTTCGCTTCTGTAATAGCTATTCCTTGCCGGTGTTTCTCCTCTGTGATGTATCCGGATTCGAGAATTGCTTATGTAACGAAAAACACATGGCGAAGGCTATGGCGGAATTCCTTTCTCTCTATGGCAATTCTTCCGTTCCGCTAGTCACTGTAGTGAAGAAAGCCATCGGTTCCCTTGCTGCGTGTCTGGGAAGTAAAGGCATGGGAGCGGATTTGGTTTTTGCTTATCCTGCGTCGGAGATTTCCCTTATGGAGGAGGCGTTGGCTATGCAAATCCTTTATCCGGAGGCTTCTTTGGCAGAGCGGGAGGAAAAGGGAAAGAGCTACCTGGCAAAGAAGGCTTCGGCGGAAAGTGCCGCTGCCCGCGGATATATTGATGCCATTATTTTACCGGAAGAGACCAGACAGAGATTGATTTCCGCGTTTGATATGCTCTTTGGAAAAGCGGATTTTGATTTTCATAAAAAGTATGGAAGCATTTGAGTGGAGGAAGTATGAAGAAGCTAAAACATATCGTATTTCTCCTGACTGTTTTTCTCCTTTCCCTCTTTCTTTTTTGCACTTCCTGTGGACAAATACTGGGAGATCCCCTTACGACGGAGAGTTTGGAAAAAACTATGGCAAGAGAATACGGACAAGATCGTTTTATCGTAAAACAACTGGATTCCAAGCATTGGGATGTTAGCCTGAAAGACTATCCCGGTTTTCACTTTAAAGTGACACAGAAGATCGGGATGGAAAGCCTGCTTCCCCTTCCACGCTATAAATACAGTGATAATTGCATGGAAGTACTGATGTTAAAAGAGGGGAGCCGGTATTTTACGGAAGAGGAAATGAAGAAGTTTCAATATGCTACGGGGAGTGTCACGCTATTCTTTGATTATCAGAATGATAAGAAGGCGGAAGAGGATTTGGAGAGATTCGTACAATGTGCAGAAGCTTTAAATGAACAATATCCGGACATCGTCAAAGGAAAAATCATCGATGTGAAGATAAAGGAGCAAGTAGAGGGAAGAAAAGCCTCTTCTCCGAAAATGCTTTTTTGGGGAAAGAATACAAGTGCGGAAGAGGGTGCCCGGGAATATTTAGATGCCGTATACGGGAAAGGACGGTATAAAGTGGAAGAGTCCGATTCTGTAGTGCATGGGGAGCGTGCTGTACTGGACGTTGTGTTAACGGACTGCCCCGATGTTTCTTTTTCGGTTCTGGAAAGAGAAGAACTGTTCGGCTATAAAAAAATCTTTACGGATACACGCTGTGAAGACGGGATGTATCATATTGCCGATTATTTTTCCATGCCGTACGAAAATGCTCAGGTACACGTATATGACGATTCGGAATTTGTCCTTTACGGCGGGTTAAGCTTAGACACTTTAGATACTGCTTCTTCGATAGTGCAGTATAGAGAGAAACTGAAGGAAGAAGTGGATGCTTTTCCTTTCCTGCATTACTATGATTATCCGAAGAACACGGAAGAGCGAAAAATGGCTTACAGTATGAATCTGACCTTGTACTTTCCGGAAAGAGAAGCGGGAGAAGAGTAGCGATAAAGCGGAAAACGAAGGCGAGAGAAGAATATTAAACCGGGAAGGAACAGGAGAAGAGAGTAATAGCGGAAGGATAAAGCGAGGTGGGCCAAGAAATGCAGGAAAAAGAAAAGAAGAGTATAGACCGTTTTGGAACCGTCCTTCTGGCGGGGAAGATTCTTCTGAGCAGTGGCGCTGAGATATACCGTGCGGAAGAGACCATGCATAGACTTGCAGAGACTATGCATATAGAAGATATGGATGCCTATGTGATGAATCGCGGTATCTTTGCGACGGCGAAGGTTCCGGAGGAAGGCATTGAAACAAGGATTGTCAGTGTTCCGGACAAAGAGATGGATATTGAGAAGATTGAAGAGGTAAACGAGTTATCCAGAACGGTATGCTCCGGTGCATTAAACATAGAGAATCTGCTTCTTTCTTTACAAAAAATTGCGGACAAGAACACATACAGCCTGAGTGGAAGGCTTTCTTCCTATTTTCTCGGAGCGGCAGGATTCAGCTATGCGATTGGCACTTCCGTTCGGGATTCCTTTTGTGCCGGCGTGGTAGGCAGTCTGATAGGGCTCTTTAGTCTTTATGCCAGGGATCATATTAAGTCCAGAGTTCTTGGTACCATTTTGGGCAGTATATTGACCGCGCTGCTCAGTAATCTTCTCATTGTACTCGGTTTAGGAAGAGAACTGTCTTTTATCATTCTCGGCGTGATGATGGATCTGGTTCCCGGCGTTGCCTTCGTGAACTCCGTCCGGGAATTTAGTCAGAACAATTTTGCAACGGGAGGCACTCTGCTCATCAGCGCTTTGTTGACTTGCGTTTCTATGGCCTCCGGTGTCGCTTTGGTGGAAATGCTGGTGCCCGGGATGCACCTGATTTCTACAGCAATCAGTGATATTTCCCGGATTTCCAACACCGTTCTTCTCCTTCGAAGCCTTGCTGCGGGGATCGGAACGGTGGGATTTGCCATCATGTTTCATGTTCGGAAGAGGCATTTCTTAGTCTGTGGAGAGCTCGGAGCGGTAACCTGGTTCATTTATATCTTCATTTTGAAGTTGCAGTACAATGAAGTTATTGCGGTTTTTGTCAGCGGTTTCCTTGCCGTGCTGGCCTCCCGTATCTTTGCCGTGTTTCGGAAATGCCCGGCAACCGTTTTTCTGATGACCAGTCTGATTCCCTTACTTCCCGGGATCAGTTTGTATCGGGCGATTTATTACTTTTTTATGGGAGACACGGAGACCGCGCTGCATTTTGCAAAAATCTGTTCTTATACTGCCTTTACCATTGCGGTATCTATTGCCATAGTGCAGCAGATTCCGAGAAGCTGGAAGATTTTGAAATAGGAAAGAAGAAGATCCTATTCTTTCACGGCTTGCTTCAGCTTTTCCACGATTTCCGCTTCTGTACGGAGTTGCATCACTTCTTCCGTGAGCGTGTCCGCTTCTTTCTTACTCCATTTGGAGAGCACACTTCTCGTGTTCAGGAGGAGTACGGGATTCACACTGAATTCCTGTAAGCCGAAAGAGAGGAGGAGAGGAATAAGCAGGGGATCGGATGCCGCTTCTCCACACATTCCGACAGGGATTCCCGCCGAGACGCCTGCGCAGATGATATCCCGGATAAGGCGCAGTACGGAAGGTTGGAAAGGGGAATAGAGGTAAGCTACGTCACTGTTTCCCCGATCTACACACATTGTGTATTGTGTTAAATCATTCGTTCCGATGGAGAAGAAATCGGCTTCCTTAGCCAGGATATCGGCAATTCTTGCCGCAGATGGGGTTTCTATCATGCAGCCGACGGCGATGTTCTTGTCATAAGGAATTTCTTCTTGGTCCAGTTCTTTTTTTATCCCCTTTATCATCTCTTTTACATTGCGAAGTTCCTCCACGGCGGTAATCATCGGAATCATGATTTTTATCGTTCCGAATGCACTGGCGCGGAGTATTGCGCGAAGCTGTGTCTTGTACAGCGCCGGATTTCCTAAACAGTAGCGAATGGCACGGTAGCCGAGGAAAGGATTCTCTTCCTTTTTCATGGCAAGATAAGGGATGGCTTTGTCTCCTCCGATATCGAGGCTTCGGATGATTACAGGCTTTTTCTCCATCGTTTCCACGGCTTCTTTATAAGCCTGAAACTGCTCCTCTTCACCGGGGGCGTGATTTGTGTCCATAAAGAGAAATTCGGTCCGGAAAAGACCGATTCCCTCTCCGTCACATTCTTTTGCTTTTTTGGCATCTTTCGGAGTACCGATATTGCAGAAGAGTTCCAAGAGGATGCCGTCTTTCGTTTTGCTCTCTTTTCCGATGAAGTTTTCCAGAGCGCTTTGTTTCCGGATAAAGTCTTCTCGCTGTAAGAGATAACGGGAGAGGATATCTCCTTCGGGATTGATGTAAACACAGCCTTCAATGCCGTCCACGATAGCGGTATCTCTGTTTTTCACCATCTCTGTAATATGCGAAACGGAAAGTACCGCGGGAATCTCCAGAGCTCTTGCGAGGATTGCGGAGTGAGAGGTCTTCCCTCCGAGTTCGGTAATGATGCCGGTCACATTTTCTTTTCGAATCTGAGAAGTCATGGAAGGAGTGAGATCCTTTGCAACAAGAACGGTTCCGGGAGGGAGATCCCTGAGAGGAACTTCTTCTATGTTCATGAGTATTTTCAGGAGACTGATTTTGATATCGAGGACATCCGCTGCGCGTTGCTGCATGAGTTCATCCTCCATTTTGGAGAACATTCCGATGAACATATCGGAAACGGCTTCCACGGCGGATTCCGCACATTGCCCTGCGGCAATCATTTTCAACATTTCTCCGGACATGGTGGGATCTTCTATCATGACCAAATGGTCTTCCAGAATTTCCGCTTCCTCTTCTCCAATCCGCTTTCGGATATCCTCTGCCATCTCTCTCGTGTTTTTTGTAAATTTCTCTAAAGACGCTGTAAAACGTCTTTGTTCGGCTTCGGTATCCTGTACTATAACAGGACTGTATTGTAAATCGTGCTCTTCGATGATATAAATACTGCCGATTCCGATTCCGTGGGAAGCGGGGATTCCTTTTCTCATGCGGTTCTCCTTCGTGTTCCTCTATATAGAGGGAATAAGCGATTTCCGTTCACTCTGTTTTCCTGATTGTAAGAATTTATTTCTTCATCGCTTAGCCTTTTGTAGTATTTTCCAGTAATTCCTGTGCTTTTCTTAAGGCTGCTTCTTCGTCGTCCCCTTCGCACTGCACTTCAATTTCCGCTCCTTTTTTGATACACGCGCTCATCAGCATCATGACACTTTTGGCATTGTATTTTTTCCCGTTAAAGATAACGTTGATATCAGAAGAAAAGGAACTCATAGCCTTACTGAATACACTCGCCGGACGCATGTGTAAACCTTCTTCATTTTTTACGGTAAAATGTTCTTTCTGCATATCTTGCACTTCCTTTCCTAAGGTTTAAACAACGATGATTTCCATTCCGTTGGAACGCAGTTTTGCAATAATATCTACGTCAGCCTGACTATCCGTGATAAGGGTTACTTTTCGGTCATAGATACAACTGCCATAACGATTTCCTGGGTTTTCCTGTCTTTGCAGTTTGCTGTGGTCTGCGAGGATATAAAGGTCCTCTTTCGTACGACTGATCATTGCTTCATTGATTGCAATTTCACTGGCAATATTGTAGAGAAAAGCGCCGTCGTCATAGACCGCCCAGCAACCGATGAATGTTTTGTTTGCAGTGACGTCCAGGATGTTTCGCATGGCGAAATCACCGACCAGGATATGGTTCTTCAGTTCTCCTCCTGTAATATGGATGGAGATATTATCCGGAAAGTGTCTTCCGAAAGCGAGCCCGTTGTTCGTGTAGACGGTAAGATTTTTTTCCTGAACAAAGTCCAGCATCTTTAGTGCGGTCTTGCTGCCGTTAACAAAGATGCGGTCGTTATCTTTGATTAGAGAAGCTGCATAACGGGAGATCAGATCACGACAAATCTGGACGTTCTTACCGGGCGTCTTGCATCCTTTTACATAGTCCAGAGTACTTGCTCCGCCGTGCGTGCGTTTTAAAAGATGCCGCTCTTCCAGCTCTGATAAGTCCCTGCGAACTGTCATGAGGGAGATTCCAAATGCATTCGCTAAGCTGAGGCTGTCTACTTCTCCGGCTTTACGCACGTACTTCAGGATATTTTGTTGTCTTGCTTCGACATTGGCTTTACTATTTTTCATTTTTTCTACCCAAATAAGTAGGGAGGCGAGGGAATTGCCCGCCTCCTACAGTATAGTTCTATACTAAGAATCCGTTTTCCCGGAGTGCCGCTTCGATTTCTTTATCGGACATCACATTTTTTAAAGGGATGACTACGGTTTCCTCTCCGACATTTTCAAAATTTTTGAAGAAAATCTTGGAACAGAAGACGATGTCGTAGTTCTTTGCCGCGCTTGTCCCTTCGGAGATGGGGCAGTGCCGAAGTTCCCCTAATTTTATGTTGTACTTGCTCAGTACTTTTTGGATTGCCTTCTCCGTCATGAGAGAGGAACCCGCACCGTTTGCACAGCACGCCAGTACTCGTTTCCCGTCTAATTTAGCCATTTTAAGCTCCCTTCTTTGCTTTTTTATGTTCCAGATAAGCATCGTAGTCTTCTGTAATCAGGAAATATCCCTTCGGATCCATGCGGTATTCAATCTGCGGAATCAACAAGAGAACCAGGACAACGATTCCCACACCGATATAGCCCAGATAGCGCATGACAACCGTAAACATAGGCCATACAGTATCCCAGTCAAACATACCGAGATATCCGCCGTAGTTTGCGAGGCCTACCCAACCGGAGATGAGTGCCGCACCGAAGACCTGAATCAGTCCTGAGAAGAATGGTATAACGAGACAGGCTTTCAGTCCACCCTTTTCATTCGCAACAAGACCGATTGTGGCATTATCAAAGAATACCGGTACAAAACCGCAGATGATGATGGTTGGAGAACCGATAGCAATTAAAGTAACAATGGCGATAATCTGCCCTGTAAGACCGGCAAGGAAGCCGAAAGTGACAGCATTTGCATCGCCGAATCCGTAGCAAACCGCACAGTCCACGCCCGGAACGGAAGCCGGAAGAAGTTTGTCCGCAATTCCCTGGAAAGAAGCGGTGAGTTCGGTAACGAAAGTACGAACGCCAAGCTGTAAAATGGCCAGATATACGGCAAATTGAAGAGAGGTATTGAATACATAAAAAGCAAAGTTGTCTGTCTCTTTTGTTGCACCGGACTCTACGAAGAAGGGCTTTCCGATAACAGCCATGATTGCGCCGAAGAAAACCGTCATGAGAATTGCGGTACATACCATGTTTTGGCTAAAGATAGAGAAGAAACCGGGCATCTCGAGGTCGCCGACCTTCTTTACCGTTTTCTTGCCCTCTTTGTCGCCGAAAAGCTTTTCGGAGAGCCAGGATGCGAGACGGATGCCGAACATCTGCTGGTGAGCGATGGCAAAGCCTGCTCCTTCTGTAAGTTCCTGCATCGGCTTTACCGTAAGATTGGAGCCGACTGCCCAGTATGCACCGAGGATAATGGACATGACAACCATCAGCATAAAGTGATTCTCACGAAGTGCGGGAAGCGCGAAGAGAATCAGCCAGTAAGCCGTTGCCGCCTGCTGCACCTGGACGTGACCGGTTGTAAAGAGCGTACGGCATTTTGTGATTTTGTTAAAACGGACGAGAAGAATGTTTACGATAAAAGCGATGAGAAGCAAAGTCATAACGTGGGAGAAGCCTTTTCCGAATACTTCCTCTACGCCCGCTGTAACTGCATTTTGTCCATAATACGGGTCGATCACGGCTGCTGTGAGATTGAAGCGATCCTTTAATCCGGCAAGAATTGGACGGAAGTTTGTGACAAGACCGCCCGATCCGGCACTGAGGATTAACATCCCGATGATGGCTTTCAGTGTTCCTGCTAAGGTGTCATACCATTTTTTTCCCATTAAACAGTAGCCCAGTAAAGTTAAAAAACCTACCATATAGGGCGGTTTTTGCAAAATGTAAGTGGCAAAGAATGTCCATATTGCATTTAAAATTCCCATTTTTTCCTCCTGTTTTCAACTTAAGATTGACGGTTTTCGTTCTTTTTTATGACATTTACAAGTTCCTCTTCCCTGCGACAGGTCGCCAGTGCATCGATAAGTGCATCATTCATAAAGACATCCATTAAGCTTGCGATATTTTCCATGTGCTCATCCATATTTACGGCAGAGAGAGTAAAGAGGAGATTGGCTTCTTTCTTTTCGCCATCCTCATCCGTTCCGAAATCAATTTTATGGTCACAAATCAAAAGACCTACCGCGGTTTTGTAAGCGCCTTCCGCATTCTCCGTGGTGTGGGGCATCGCAATGTTATGT
>JABZIV010000030.1 GCA_015258095.1 Lachnospiraceae bacterium | reverse complement strand
AGGCAAGCAGCTTACCGGGACTGGAGAAACGGTGAATATTACCTATTTCACCGAGTACATTCCGCCGTTGATATAACCGATACCCGGAATGGTCATGATAACTGAGTCATTGAATTTCATGATGTCAGTCATCTCTTCTTCAATCTTGTTTAACTGGCTATCCAGTAACTCGATCTGCGCGATGGAGTGAGTTATCTGAATAGATAGAGCACTGCCAGATGTACCGACAGACTTCCGTGCAAGAACTCTTACTTCTTTGGTCTGATCTCTTGTGAAGTGGCCATGCGAGTTTTTCATCAGTAGACTTGCGAGATGAGTCATATGCATGGAAGCAATGGTCTCCGGTGTAGGAGCCTCCTTCAGGAGGGCATAGACAGACTCCTGATGCAAACCGGATTTAAAAAAGTATTGGAGCTCAGGAAAGACCTCATCAACATAGGCTGTACAGATAAAGCTAGCGGCAATACACTCCTTCGAGTAGTCAAAGCTACAGAATAAGATCAAAAGTACACAGTATCTAACTGTATTGAGCCACGGTATTAAAAAGAAAGGAAAGTGGTGTTTTTGCTTCTGAAAACATCATACAAGATAATTTATGGAAAAGAAAAAATTATATGTTTTAACAGGTTTTTTGGGAGCTGGAAAAACCAGTCTTTTGCTGCATATACTGGAAGAATTTTCCGATAAAAAGCTTGCCATCATTCAAAACGAATTTGGGAAAACGGGAATTGACGGCAGTATTCTGGAAAAGAAGGAACTGACCATCAAGGAAATCAACAGAGGATCCATTTTTTGCTCCTGCCTGCAACTTTCCTTTGTGGAGGCATTGGCAGAAATGAGCAAGGGAGATATGGAATACCTTTTTGTGGAAAGCTCCGGTCTTGCCGATCCTTCGAATATTCGGGACATTTTAAAGAGCGTAGAAGTTCTGGCCGGGGACGTCTATGATTTTCAGGGCGTAATCTGCCTGATTGACGGCGTGCATTTTCCAAAGCAGGTAAAGGATACGGAAACGGTAGACAGGCAATTAAAGCATTGTGATGTAGCCATCGTGAACAAGATGGATTTGATTTCCGAGGAACAATATAAGAAAGTACTTTCTTTGATTCGGGAAGTGAATCCCCATTGCCTGATTTTACACTGTGAAAATGGAAGAGCAGATCTTAGCTTTATTCGAGAGGGCTTTGAAAAGGGAAGCTGGGTTGATTCGGAAGAAAGCCTAAATACGGTGGACAACAAGCCGAAAACCATTTCCTTGGTCTGTACGGAAAATGTTTCCAAAGAGCGTTTTCATCAATTTTTGCAGGAAGTTTTGCCGGACTGTTATCGGATTAAAGGCTTTTTCCTTTTGGACCATCACTGGATGCAGGTGGATGTGGTGGAAGAACTAATCGACTATAAGCCATGTCCAACAAAGGATATTTCCGAGCTGGTATTTTTGTCGAAGGTTGGCCCGAAGGTGATTCGGAGCATTGATGAGGCTTGGAAAAACTATATGGACTCTCCTATGAAGCTAAAGAATTAAAAAGCGAAAAAACGGAAAAGAAACTTAGAACAGAAACATAGAAAAGAGGCGTAGAGAAGATACCTAGAACAGAAATACTGATTAAAATTTAGGAATTGGAATGGCGAAAAAAGCGGAACAGTAATGTAGTGAGGGAGGGAAAATGGAAATCAAAGTAATCGGTGCAGGCTGTAAGGAATGTGATACATTATATCAAAATGTAAAAGAGGCGGTAAAAGAGCTGGGGAAGGATGCTAAAATCGAAAAAGTAGAGGAGTTAATCGAGATTGTAAAGCTTGGGGTACTCAGTGCACCATCCCTCATGATTGACGGGAAACTTATCGTAAGTGGACGGGTTCCCGGAGTCGGAGAATTGAAAAAGCTTTTGTCTTAAATAAAGGATAAGCATGATGCAAGGGGTAAAAACTGTAGCCATTGTCAGTCTTTCCAGCGGCGTTCTGGGAGAAGATTTTGTACAGCATGAAGTAAAAATAGGCCTGGAACGCCTACGTCGTTTTGGGCTGGAAGTGAAATTCATGGAAAATGCCTTGAAAGGCTTAGACTATCTAAAAGAGCATCCGGAAAAGAGGGCAGAGGATTTCTTACAGGCTTTTTCCGACGATTCAATAGATATGATTTTATGTGCCATAGGGGGAGTGGATACTTATCGCCTACTTCCCTATCTTTTTGAAGAGGGGCAATTGGAAAAGGTCGTAAAGCAAAAGATTTTCCTTGGCTTTTCCGATACCACGATGAATCACTTGATGCTTCATAAATTGGGAATCAAGAGCTTTTACGGACAGGCTTTTCTTCCGGATATTTGTGAGTTGGAAGAGGAAATGCTGCCCTACAGCGAAAAATACTTTTCGGATTTGATTCAAAGCGGAAGCATTCGTTCTCTTGAGCCGAGTCCGATTTGGTATGAGGAGAGGACAGATTTTGGACCGAAAGCAATAGGAACAAAACGAGTTAGCCATGAGAATGAAGGCTTTTTACTCTTACAGGGCAGTCCTGTTTTTCAAGGAGAAATCTTAGGGGGCTGTATAGATACCCGCTATGATATTTTTGATACAACGAGGCACGAGGATTCTGTCAGCTTATGCAAAAAGTATGCACTATTTCCGGATTTGGATGACTGGAAAGAGAAAATTCTCTTGCTGGAAAGCAGTGAGAATCAGCCTAATCCGGAGAAGTATCGGAAAATGCTTAAAGCTTTAAAGCAAAGCGGTATTTTCGAAGTTCTTAGCGGTGTGCTGGTGGGTAAGCCGATGGATGAGCGTTATGCCAAGGAATATCAGAAAATTCTTCCGGAAGTGATTGAAGATCCTTCTCTTCCTATTGTCTTTAATTTAAATGTGGGGCATGCCACCCCCAGAGCGATTGTTCCCTTTGGCATTATGGCGAAGGTGGATGTTTCGGCACAAAGAATCAGCTTTACGAAAGCGTAAGGCTGAGTTTTAACTAAAAAAGACACAAATTTTTCACAACTGAATTAGCACTCAACACTTGACAGTGCTAACAATTTGAGTATAATCATAATCAAGCAAAGGAACAGAGAAGACCGCAAGGACTTTAAAGGTTCTCAGAGTGATGAAGATTCTTCCCCTTGCTGAAAACAATGACGAAAAGTCAGAAGTGAAATAAAGAGTATAAGGAGGAAAAAGATATGTTAGCACCTAGCATTTTTGGAGAGAATTTATTTGATGATTGGTTTGATTTCCCGAGTTTCGGAGGTCTTGGCAGAGTAGAAAATAAGCTTTACGGAGACCGCAGCGGAAGACTAATGAAGACGGATGTTCGTGAAAAGGAAGGGCAGTACGATATGGATATCGACCTTCCGGGATTTAAGAAAGAGGATATCAAGGTAGAGCTTCATGACGGTTATCTTCAAGTCAGTGCCGTGAAGGGCTTGAATGAAGAAGAGAAGGATGAGAAAGGGAAACTCATTCGTCAGGAGCGTTACTCCGGCTCTATGCAAAGAAGCTTTTATGTTGGTGACAGCATTAAGCAGGAAGATGTAAAAGCAAAGTTTGAACAGGGCGTTCTGAAGCTTTCCTTCCCTAAGGAAGGAGAGAAGAAACTTCCGGAGAAGCAGCCGATTATGATTGAAGGTTAAGCTAAAAGGACTGTAAAAAGGGAAATTCCTTTTTACAGTCCTTTTTTTGCAAAGAATAAAACAAACAATGTGAAAAACAAGAAACGTCAATCCGCTCACAGAAAAACTGTATGAGGATTTATAAAATGCATTTATTCTTTTGAAAAAGAAATGCATTTTATTTTTTTGCTTTATTTTATATAATAAGTTAGTTATAACTAATGAAATGTGCAGATTATTGCAAATAAGCGCATATAAAATTAGGAACATATAACGTAATTGGGCGAGCACGGCAGCCTTCTATATGCTGTATTCTACTCGCTGAAAGAAGATGCAAAAAGTTTTGCAAGAAAGAAATTACAAAAAGGAGTCTTTATGAAGAGGAAAAAAGTTTCTGTTGCAGCACTGTCCTTACTCATGCTCTTCTCATTTCCTGTTTTAAGCTGGGCGAAACCGCAAAATACGGAAGGGAAGTGGTATAACCATGCAGGTAAATGGTACTTCGGAAAAGATGAAAAAGAGTTGCTGAAAGGTTGGATTGTCTCTGATGGAGACTGGTATTATCTCGATACGGAAAGCGGTGCTTTGCAGTCCGGATGGTTGGATTGGCAGGGCAAAAAGTATTTTCTGAATACCGTACATGATGGACAGTTTGGAAAGTTGCTCAGCGGTTGGCAGTGGATTGACGGATACTGCTACTATTTTGAAGGAAACGATGCACCTACAAAGGGAGAGTTAAAGCAGTCCGGAACGACGGTAGACGGATATACGGTGGATGCAGCCGGGCATTACGTGACAAATGGAGAAGCGGTTTATGTAGCGGGTAAGGGTCTTCCCGGGACGGAAGGGGGCAAGGCTGTTGCCGGTGCAAGTCGAAACGTTCCTTCTTCGACCGGCCACAGGCATACAGGCGGATCTTCTTTTAAAGGGCAGCCTTCCGATAAGAAGGAGAGTCCATTAGCAGACGGAACGTATTATGGAACGGCGAAGGAAGGGATTTATTTTCAGGAAAAGGGAGCGAATGTAGTAAAAGTGGTCGTTTCCGATGGAAAAATTGCCAGTGCGGAGAGCGTCCTTTTTAAGGACAGTTCAAATCCGGTCGTTTTCGCGCAATATAGAGATCGATTCTTAGAACGAGTAAAAGGATTGGATTCTATGGAAGAGGTGCGGAAGTCGGTGAACAACAAAGCGGGGAAATATTACGACGGCTTGTCCGGCGCCACGATGACTTTGAAGGCACATACGTCCGCTTTGGAAAATGCCGTTTGGCAGGCAAAGAAAAAGAAGGAGGGCAGTGTATCTCCCTTTAGCTATATGGATTTTTCCGTACGACCGGAAGCAAGTCAAAGTGGAAAGACGCTCGATCTCAGTGCCACACGATTGAAGTTACATTTTCCGGATGGACAGGAAAAGGAGATTGCGCCTTCAGATTTTGTACAATACGGGATTACGATGAGCCCTGCGGATGGGTCTCCCATGGAGGAAAACGGTAAGGAAATTCTTGTTCATTTCACGCAGAAAGATATGGATCTTGATTTAGTGAGTGCCATTGTGCCGAGGGCTGTGATTCGAAAGAAATATCCGAGTGCAATCCTGGTACAGTATGCCGATGGAGAAAAAGAGGAGATTCCTTTAAATCAGGATCATTTTCGCTATACGATTCCTGCGAAAGGGAAGATTGACTCGATGTGTATTCTGGACGGAAAGCGGGAGTTGCAGAAAGCGACGTATGATGCGGCTTCCAATCACTGGACTTTTTCTTTAAAAGACGTAGCACATGACGGGTTCAGCTCGTGGGGATACGAATTGTACACGGTCAAAGTGGATTCAAGTCAAGACAGTTCCCCCATACTTTCTTTTACTTTAGATTCTCATTTAGCGAAGAAGGACTACTATCTTGGAGAGGCTTTAAAGCTTGACGACTTAATTGTGGAAGCGCATACGAAAGAGGGAAACACGAAACTCTATTCCAACTGGGAAGAAGCGAAAGCGGCAGGATTTACTTCCGATCCTGAAAATAATACGGCACTGGACTCCGTTGGAGAGCATACTGTCCGTATTCTTTATCAAAAGGGAGAAGAAAAGCTGTCTCAAAGCCTTTCTGTCCATGTAGTCGATGCATCATTAGAGATGCCTTCCAAACTGGAGATTCGTACGAAGGCGGGAGAGTTGGTAAAAACGTATACGTTTTCAGAGGAAGACTGGAAGAAGAGTGAGGGAGGCATTAAAAGAATCCAGGAGCATGTAGCCAAGAAGTTTAAGAAAGATTGGGATGCCAAAGAATTTACCGCCAAAGCCTTCAATAAAAAGGGAGAGGAGTTGAGCACGGAAGTTTCCCAGAGAAGAGTGATGTTTCGAGTGCAATTCCCGAATTATCAGTCGAGTGATTTTGTAGGAAATGGAACGTTTACGGCAAGTTTCCTTTTCACGGAAGAGGATCCCGATGAGGAAGAGAACCCGAGCTATATCCAAACGTTTTACGGAGAGAGTGAAGTGAAAACAATACACCGTTATAACGCAAAAGTGAAGGTGCTGTGGGACAGTCGGGACAAGAGTATCGTCCGGGTAGCG
Organism: Lachnospiraceae bacterium; assembly: GCA_015258095.1. Classification (GTDB taxonomy): domain Bacteria; phylum Bacillota; class Clostridia; order Lachnospirales; family Lachnospiraceae; genus Oribacterium. The sequence continues at coordinate 17,579 of JABZIV010000030.1, read as the reverse complement.
GACAATGGAACGGAACCCGGAGGCAACAAACGCTTCTGGACCAGGGCGACAGACAAGATTTTTTCCGCTTTAAAAGGAAAGAAGAGAGAGGAATTAGACGGAGTGGATGCCGTAGCCAGGGCGACGTATAGCAGCCATGCTATCCTGGAAGCGGTAAAAAAGTCCATTCCGGAAGAGTAGAGGGACTTAACAGAAAAAACCTTCCCGAACAAAGAGGCGACACACGCTTCGTGCACAATACGATGATGAATCAAACAAGCCTTTGCATTCCCCTGCAAAGGCTTTATGATAGGAGTATGGAAAAAGGAGGACTTTATGATGAAATTTTTGGAAGAAGCACGAGCGTATCAGGACAGTATGATTCAGGATTTACGGGAACTGGTCAAGATTGAATCCGTGCGTGATGATGCGCATGCGACGAAAGAAGCACCCTTTGGACCGAATATTGCGAAGTGCCTGGATAAGGCACTGGAAATCGGGAAGCGTGACGGATTTAAGGTGGAAAATGTGGATGGCCACGCCGGGGTCATTCAGTACGGGGATTTGAAGGAATCCGTGGGGGTTCTCGGACACCTGGATGTCGTTCCCCTTGGAGACGGTTGGCACTTTGATCCTCTGGGGGGAGAAGTGAAGGACGGCTATATCATGGGAAGAGGCACTTGTGATGACAAGGGGCCGGCTATTGCAGCGTACTATGCCATTAAGATTTTAAAGGACAAGGGATACAAGCTGAAACACAACATCCAGATGATTTTAGGGACAGATGAGGAAAATACATCGGCGGGGATTCTGTATTACAAGAAGGTCCGGAAAAATCCGATTATGGGCATCGTGCCGGATGCGGAATTTCCCTGCATTTATGCGGAGAAAGGAATTCTGGATTTTACGGCGGAAGGGAAAATCGATTCCTGTATCCGGTTCATGCAGTCCGGTACCGCCTTTAACGTCGTCATCAGTAAGGCGGATGTCATTGTAGATAAGCCCTTGGATAAAGATTACTTTACGAAGTTTTTGCTTGCGAACGAGCTAACGGGAGAGTGTCACGAGGAAGCGGACGGAGCGCATTATCATATTGACGGAAAGCCCTTCCATGCATCCCGTCCGTTTATGGGCATCAATGCGGCAGTGAAGATGTTTGAATTTGTCGGAAGCTGCTATAACGATACCTTCAGCTTAAATGCAGTGAAGCTGTTTAAGGACCCGTACGGTGTGGGAATGAAGGTGGCGTATGACGGGGCATATATGGGACCGTTGACCTTTAACTTAGGGAAGGCAAATATTGAAAAAGGGCAGGTTTATTTTGCCTTGGATTATCGTTATCCGAACGAATGTGAAGGAGGAGACCTCTTACAGCGCAGTGCGGAAATCATCAAAGAGGTGCTCGGTCTCGATACGACCCTGGTGGATGATTCCAAGTGGCTCCTGAATGATCCGGAGAGTGAACTGATCAAGACCTGCTTAAAGCACTATCGTGCCTTTAGCGGGGACAACTATACACCGCCTCTTAGAATTGGCGGAGGGACGTATGCACGCAGCTTTGAGAACTTCGCGGCATTCGGACCCATTTTCCCGACACGGGAATACGCTTCCTGGGTGGGTGCAGAGCATGAAGCGGATGAGGGCTTTGAAATAGAAACCATGCTCCTCGCCTGTGCAATCTATGCGAATGTACTCTATGATCTTGCTTGTGCGCACTAGAGAGCGGAATAGTTTTATAAAACGTTTACCTGACAAGAGCGAAGCGTTTCGAGGGCAGCCTCGTGCTTCGCTTTTGTTACGCCCGCACAGCAGCTGCTGTCTACGGAGAGGGGAACTTCCGGAAGATAGGCTTTTAAAAGCAAAGCGTTTGATACAACGCAGATATCCGTGCACAGCCCGACCAGTTCGATGGCGATGCCGTCTTTATTTTTCTGTGCCAAGTCCTGCATGGCTTTCGCGAGATCCAGGCTTCCGAAGCTTCCCTTTTCAAAGAAATGGTTCGGGAGGATTAAATTTTTTATTTCTTTATCCGGATTCCAGCCTTCCGTACCCTTTATGCAGTGCGCTACGGGGAGATGCTTTCCTTCCTGCGTAGAGAGGTATTCTTTCGTATGGGTATCCAGTGTTGCATAAACGTCTTCTTTTTCGTAAGAAAGAATCTTTTTTTGCACATTTTTCACGATGGATTTTGCTTCGGCAGTGCCTAAAGCACCGTCAATAAAATCGTTCTGCATATCTACAACGATGAGGATTTTTTTCATAGGATTGCCTTTCTGTGTCTTTAGCGGCTTTTTCTGTTTACTTACGCTCTATCATAGCAGAAAAAGTCCGGAACGGCGGAAAATTTTCCGCCTCCCTTTTACCCGAAACATGGAAAATAGGGACGGAAACGCCTATACTACTGAACAATAGGAGCGATTAGTCGGTACTTTTCATAGAAGAAATCCGGGGATTGGAGGAATAGTTTAGGATGGAGAACTTGCTTGAAAGAAACGGAATCAGAACATTCGGTATCACGGAAATAGAAGAGAAAGGGCTTCGCCTTTGCTGGTCCGCTTCCGGCATAGAATTTACAACATCGGCAAAAGAGATTGTCATAGAGATGGAGGGAGAAAGCAAAGGGAGAGAAGAGGACGCCTTCTTTGCGGTTTTTGTCAACGGAGAGAGAATGCAGTACAAGGTACAGGTTTTTCCCGGGAAAAAGGAGTGTGTACTTTATCCGGAAAGTTCGGAAGAGGAAGTTTCCATCCGAATCCTGAAACTCACGGAAGAACAATATGGAAAAGTTTGGATTTCGGGTATTCGTCTGGACGGAAGGATATGGATTTCTCCCGCTTCCTTTTCTGATCCTGTAGAGGAAAACGGAGAACAGGAAGAGAGTAACGTACTGAGCGGGGATGCGAAGCAGAAACCGCATCTTCTCTTTATCGGGGATTCCATTACGGCGGGCTACGGGGTAGACGGCGTGAATGGAGAGAGTGCATTCTGTACGGAGGAGGAAGATGTAAGCAAGGCGTATGCGTACAAAACGGCGGAGAAGCTTGGTGCAGAGAAGACCATCGTTTGCTTCAGCGGAAACGGGGTTCTCTCCCGTTGGATTCCTGCCGAAGAGCTTCAGCCTTTGACGGAGCAGATTCTTCCGGAAATCTTTCCCTACGAGGAAGTAAAGAGAAGCATCGCCTTGACAAAGCAGAATGGAGAGTGTGCTCCGGACTATATTGTAATCAATCTCGGAACCAATGACGCAAGTTATACAAGGAGAATTTCGGAGCGGGAGGAAGCCTTTGTAGAGAAGTATCGTGCTTTTGTGCAGCGTCTACAGGAAGTGTTTCCGGATTCTCCTATTCTTCTTCTTTACGGGGTAATGGAGCAGACCCTTATGGAACGGGTGAAGGAGGTCGCGGAGCAGTGTAAAGTGGAGTTCCTCCCCCTACCTCTACAGGCCCCGGAAGACGGGATGGGCGCTGCGGAGCATCCGAGTGAGAGAACGCAGGAGAAAATGGCGGAACGCTTGCTTTCTTTTCTAAAGAAGAAAAATCTACATTAATATTTAAGGAAAAAGCTGTATTTAAAATCATAAAGAGTGCGGTATCCATTCTTGAATGGTAAAAAAATCTTGCTATAATATGGATTCAGAAAAAATATTTTGTATTTATACTGAAGAATCCGGAAGAGATAGGAGGGCTTATGGTCTTGGAACTTGTGCATTGCGAAGAGGATATCCGGGCGATGCTGAGAGAAGCGGTTGAACTTGCTCCCTATCTCTCTTTTTCTGCGGAGGATATAGCCGAAAGCAGTCCTTTACAGAGGAAGTATCGGATTCATTTTCAGGAAGAGGAGGGCTTCCGTATTTCTTTTCAGGAAGGCGGAGGGGAAATTGCCTATCATACGAGACCTGCCCTTTTACGGGCGCTTTTATATGCTCTTTCTCTTGCATCCGCTGAGGAGAAAAATATTGTGGAGCACTGTGCGTTTTCGGAATTCGGCATGATGTTTGACCTTTCCCGGAATGCCGTGCTACGCACAGATACGGTGAAACGACTGATTCGTATCGCGGCATATCTCGGCTACAGTTTTGTCGGCCTGTATCTGGAAGACACGATAGAGGTGGAAGGAGAGCCGTACTTCGGTTATATGCGGGGAAGGCTCAGCCGCAAGGAAATAAAAGAGCTGGATGACTATGCGGCGCTTTTCGGGATTAGCCTTCGTCCCTTTATTCAGACACTGGCACATCTGAACCAGATTACAAGATACGAAGAGTATCAGAAGAGTATTGATGTGAACGACATCCTGCTTCCCGAGGATAGCAGAACGGAGGAGCTTCTGAGGCATCTCATTCGTTCCGTAGCGGAGGCGTTTCGTTCCCGGAAAATCAATATCGGCATGGATGAAGCGGAGATGCTGGGGCTTGGAAAGTATCTGAAGAAGCATGGTTACAGAAATCGGCAGGAAATCATGCAGCGGCATCTTAAGAAAGTTTTGGAAATCTGCCGGGAGTATGGCTATACGGTGCAGATGTGGAGTGATATGTTCTTCCGGCTTGCAGGAGATGGTGCGTATTATGGAAGTGAGGAGAAACCGCTTTCTGAGGTCGCCGTTCCGGAGGAAGTGGAGCTTGGCTACTGGGATTATTATTCAACAGAGGAAGCACACTATACGGAAAATATTCGTCGACACCGGAAGCTTGCGGATCGGGTAGCCTTTGTCGGCGGCGCATGGAAGTGGACCGGTTTCGTGCCGCATAATCGCTATAGTATAGCGGCGGGGAAGGCGGCACTCGGTGCCTGTAAGAAAGCCGGTATTTCTTCGGTTACTATTACGGCTTGGGGAGATGACGGTGCGGAAGCCAGTGCATTTAGTGTTCTTCCAACCTTGTATATCGATGCCAATATAGCCTATAATAGTAAGATGCCTGAAGAAGCTTTTCAGAAGCTTAGCGGGTACAGTTTACAGGAGTTTCTCCTGCTGGATGAGGTGAATCCGTACTGTGAAAGCGGAGAGACGCATAACAATGCATCAAAGTATCTTCTGTACAATGACCCCTTGCTCGGTACCTTTGATTCCGTGCTTCGGGAAGATACGGCGGAGCGTTTCCGGGAAGTTGGCGAGAAACTGGAAAGAGTGATTCGGGCGTGCGAAGGAAGTGCTTTCACCTACATTCTGGAGACGGCGAGGTGTCTTGCACTGGTTCTGGAGAGGAAAGCGGATCTCGGAAAGCGCATTCGAAGCGCCTATCTTGCAAAGGACGAGAAAACTTTGCTGGAGATTACGGAGCAGGAGATTCCACTGCTTCTTAAACGTATGGAAGCGTTCTATGCAAGTTTTCGGGCACAGTGGAACAGGGAGAATAAGTCCTTCGGATTTGAAGTGCAGACGGTTCGTCTCGGCGGACTTATGCAGAGATTAAAAGATGTACAGGGAATTTTGCAGGCGTATCTTAGAAAAGAGATTCCCGCTGTCATGGAGCTCGATGAGCCGGTAAAACCGTTTCATTACTTTGAGAACAATAATATCCAAAGCTTGAATTACAACTTGTGGACGGATATTGTTTCAACATCAAAAATATAAGGGAGGCAGAAAATGAAGAAAAGACTGTTAAGTGCAGTACTTAGCGCAGTGATGGCAGCATCCTTGCTTGTCGGCTGTGGCGGCGCGAAGAAGGGGGCAGAGAATGCATCCGAGAGTGCCAAAGCAGAGAAGACGGAGGAGAAAAGCGGAGAGGCGGTGACTCTGGATTTCTGGACAATCGATTTGAAGGCGAACTTCGGCGATTTCTTTAATGAATTGATTCAGAAATATGAAGAGGAAAATAAGGGAGTGAAGATCAACTGGACCGATATTCCTTTTGCGGATGTACAGTCGAAGTTGGTTGCGGCTGTTGCCGGCGGAACCGCTCCGGATGTGGTGAATTTAAATACCCAGATGGCGCTTACTCTGGCAGGGCAGGGGGCATTGGTTGACTTGAATAAGGCGGCAACGGAGGAGCAGAAGAGCATCTATGTGAAGGACCTTTGGGAGTCGGCAAAGATTGGAGACTCTGTATATGCCTTCCCTTGGTATGCATCACCGGACATCATGTTCTACAACAAGGATTTGTTTGAAAAGGCCGGAATGGAAGTACCGAAGACGTTTAATGACGCTTTGAAAGAGTCTAAAGAGTTCTATGACAAGACCGGCGCGTATCTCTTCCAGCCGGATGAGTTCTTCAACATTCTATTCGAGGAAAATCTTCCGGTATTGAACAAAGAAGGCACGGCAGCTGCTTTCAATACCCCGGAAGTTGCCGAGCTGTTAAAGAACTATAAGCAGTATACGGATGAAGGGGTTATCCCGAAGAATAACTGGGGTTCATGGGATGAGGCATTGAAGCTTTTTGAATCCGGTAAATTGGCGATCGTAAGTTCCTCCGGTTCTTCTCTCGGAAGAATTAAGGATGAGGCACCGGATATCTATAAGACAATTGCCGTTTCCAAGCCGCTGACAGGAGCAAACGGACTGAGCCGTAACCCGCTGATGAATCTCGTTGTTCCGTCAAAGAGTAAGCATCAGGAAGAAGCCATCAAGTTTGCAAACTATATCACAAACGATGAGAATCAGCTTGCTTTCTGTAAGAAAGTATCGATTTTCCCGTCTACCACGAAGGCAAGTGAGGATTCCTTCTTCACCTCCGATACTTCCACACTGGAAGGACAAGCAAGTGCGATGTCTGCGGAAGCCAGCCGGACATCCAAGGATTTCTCCCTTGGTGTAGCAAACCAGTCCATTATTCAGGATGCGGTGAACAAGGTTTACCAGGCAGTCATCATCAACGGTGAGGACATCCAGAAGTCCCTTGATCAGGGTGAGCAGGATGTCAATAAACTCTTGAAGAAGTAAAGTAGAATGGAATAGAGCAGGCAAAGATTCCCCGGCGATGTCCGGGGAATTCTTTCTAGGAGGGAGACCCCATGGCGAAAACCGCAGGGACAATGAGCAGAAGAAAAAGAGTAGAAACTTTGAAAGCCTATGCGTTTATGACTCCTGCATTATTGATTTTAACCGTATTTACCATTATTCCTATTATTGGCAGTTTGATTCTGATGTTCTATGATTATTCGGTTTTGGGACAGACCAGATTCATAGGATTCGAGAATTTTATAGAAGCTTTTCATGACCGTGAGTTTTTGATTTCCATAAAAAACTCGGTAGTTTTCGTTGTTATCGTACCGGTTATTCAGATTTTATCGATTTTGCTGGCGCTTCTTGTTAATCAGAAGCTGCCGGGAATCAATGTATTCCGTACTTTATTCTATATTCCAGTAGTCACTTCCATGGTTGCCGTTTCCATCATGTGGGGATTCATTTTTGATACGCACGGTGTCATCAACACCATGCTTTCGGATTGGCACTTTATCACGCAACCGCTTGGATTCTTAAACAGCAAATATGCCGCTATGCCTTGTCTTATGTTTATTACTGTCTGGCAGGGACTCGGTTACTATATGATGATGTATCTCGCCGGGTTGCAGGGAATTCCGGAAGAACTGACGGAAGCGGCGGAAATTGACGGCGCGAACCTCATTCAGACGATTTTTAAAATTAAAATTCCGCTTTTAAAGCCTTATATCTGGCTTTGTACCTTAAATTCCGTTATCTCCGCCATCGCCGTATTTGACGTTGTTTTCGTCCTGACGAAAGGCGGACCGAACAATGCTACGATGGTGATCAACTATTATTCCTATACAAAGGCCTTCGGGGATTTCCAGTTCGGATACGCTGCGGCTATCGGCGCCATCCAGGGAGTTCTTACGACCTTACTGAGTATTGCGGTGTTTGTATATGGTAGAAGAGGGGGGATGACGAACAATGACTAAAGCGTATCGCAGTTCTAAAAAGAAAGATCATATCCTGTCAAGGATAGGAACCTATCTTTTACTGAGTCTCGTTGCACTTCTTTGTGCCGGACCTTTTATCTGGCTGGTTTTGTCTTCCCTTCGAACGGGAGCCAATATTTATGATTTGCATTTTCAGCTGAAGCACTTTACCTTATCGAACTATTTCGGGGTAATCGAGTACATGAATCTCGGAAAATATGTTGGCAATACGGTTATCATTACCTTCGCAGGCATCTTCCTCGATGTACTCTTCTCGGCGATGTGCGCTTATCCGCTTGCCACAATGGATTTTAAGGGGAAAAATGTGGTTTTCGGTCTCCTGGTTGCGACACTGATTATTCCGGCTGCAGCAGGAATGATTATCAATTATCTTACGATTTCCAAGTTACAGCTTTTAAATACTTACGCCGGTGTCATTCTTCCGACGTCCGTGAAGGCGTTCAGTATTATCCTGCTTCGCCAGGCCTATCTCGGGATTCCGAAGGAACTCATCGAAGCGGCGAGAATTGACGGCGCAGGGGAGCTTCGTACCTGGGCGACCATTATGATTCCGGGGATTATGCCCAGTATATCGACCATCATCATTTTCGACTTTATCGGAAACTGGAACGCTTTCTTATGGCCCATTATTGTTTTGCAGGATCCGGAGAAATATCCGCTTGCAACGGCGCTACAGTATTTGAACGGCTCCTTCAGCTATAAGTTCGGCTATGTTGCGGCAGGAACCGTCATTTCCATTATTCCGGTACTTCTTGTCTTTATGCTTTGTCAGAAGAACTATATTGAAGCGGTAAGCGGTGCCGTTAAGGGATAAAGAAGTCGTTGGGGGATGGAAGTATGGAGAAGCGTTTTGCCGTATGGGTAGAGATTAGTGCGAACAAGGAATGGATTCTGGACTTGGCAAAGTTTCAGTCAGTTATGGAAAAATGTCGGGAAATCGGGACGACGGAGGTTATTTTGTCCGTAAAGGATACGACGGGATTTGCACTCTATCCGAGTGCGATTGCGCCGCATTATGCGAAGTACGACAGTGCTTTTCTCCCGGAAAAGGACTATGTAGAGCAGTGCTTCTCCGTGATAAAGAGCATGGGTATGAAGTGCTTTGCCGCTTTTGATACCTTTGCCGGGGGAAACAAAGAAAACCCGCATCCGGAGATGCCGGCAATCGCACGGGAGGGCTTTGCCTGCACGGTTTATGGGTTGGAGAAAGACGGAAAAGCGGTCCTTCGGGAAAGTGCATCTGTAGGGGGACTCCATACGGTAGGCAGCATAGATGATTTCGGAGAGATTTTCCTGAATCCCGCGAAGAAAGAGGTGCGGGACTATACGCTGTCTCTTTTACGGGAATTTGTGGAGCACTATCATCCGGACGGAATCGTTCTTGACCGCGTGCGCTATGTCGGGTTGAGTACGGATTTTAGCGAAGAAAGCCGAAAGCAGTGGGAGGAGTATAGTGCTATAAAAGACGAGAAGTGGCCGGAGGATATCTATACGATAGAAAAAACGGCAGAAGGATATCGGGAGAAAGCCGGGAAGTACTTCGGATCCTTTCTAAGCTTTCGTATGCAGATTATTCATGATTTTATGCAGGAAGTGCGACAACTCCTCTCTGCCTATCCGGAAGTGGAGTTTTGCGATTATACCGGTTCCTGGTATCCGCTTTATGATCGGGTGGGTGCGAACTGGGCTTTACCGTCTTATGAAGGAAATGAATTTCCCCGGTGCGAACGGGAGAAGCTGCGGAAAACGGCTTATGCGGAGGAAATCGATACCCTCTTTTCCGGGTGTTACTATGAAGAAGTGACGATTCTTGAGGCAAGAGAGAAAAAAAGACCGGCGGATTGGTACAGCGTGGAGGGCGCCGCGGAGCTCGCAAAAAAGGTTGCCGGCGGCAGGGAGACCCCTCGAATCATCGATTCGCTTTTCCTGGATCAGTACAGGAAGAATCCCCGAAAGATAGCGGAAGCCATCGCGATGTGTATGGCGCATTCGGACGGCTGTATGCTCTTTGATCTTTCCTATCTTGTGAAAGAGAATTGGTGGGAGTATGCGTATCCGATGGAGTACGTTTCTTTTCACAGAGCAGATCGGGATAGCGTATCCGAACTTCTCAAAGCGAGTTTCTTCCCCGAGTATGGCATAAATGATGAGAAGTTGGAATCCCATCTTTTTTCGGATCGAGAGTTTTCTCCGGAGTGCAGTCTGTGTATGAAAAAAGGAGGAAAAGGAAAGGATGCAGGAAGGGTTCTCGGCTTTTCAGCAGTGAAGCTTTCCCAAAATCAGAACTTGTATCCGGATACAGCGTGGCTTTCCATTTTTGCGGTAGAAGAAGCCTATCGAAATAGAGGATACGGAACGGTTCTTTTACAAAAAACCGCGGCAGTTCTGCAAAAAAGAGGAATACGGAAGCTTTTCGTCGGACAGGATTTTGCAAATTTCTTTTCGGGAATTCCGGCTCCGGATGAAAAGAAATGCGGCTTCTTTACCCGACTCGGGTTTACAGTCAATACAGAAGACCATTATGATCTCGAAGGAAAATTACAGTGTAATGACAAGATAGAAGAGTTTGATTCTTCTCCCTGGGAAAAGCAATGTACAGCGGAAGTCTATCATGGCGAAAAGGAAGCATTGCTCCGCTTCCTGCACGAGGAGTTTCCGGGACGGTGGGCGTTTGAAGCGGAAGACGCGCTGGAGAAAGGAAAAGCATCGGAGGAAGTGCTTCTGCTCTGGAATCCGGAGAGAACGGAGGTACTTGGCTATTGTATGCTTTCTGCGGCACGGGATGGGAATGGGACAAAGACCGGCTATGGCGGACTTGGTCCTATTGGCATTGCAAAAAAAATCCGGGGACGGCATGTGGGAGATTATTTGCTGCATGAAGGTCTGGTACAGCTTCGTAAAATCGGTGTGGAGACCGTCAATATCGATTGGACGATACTCAAGGATTTCTATGGGCAGTTCGGTTTTGTACCGGCAAGAACGTATAGAGGAGCCTACAAGAATCTGTAGTCTAAAGGGGTAGGTAAAAGGCGGAAGCGCTTCGGAAATGGTCGGAAAGAAAGAGAAATTACAGGTAGAAAGATATGGAAAAAGCGGTAAAACAAAAGAAAATCGTACTTGTTCCCCTGGATGAGCGTCCCTGCAATATGCTGTTTCCGGAGCGTTTGTTCCGGAATGAACACTTGCATATTGTAAGACCCTCTGCTCTTGGAAAGAAAAAGAAGCCTGCGGAGAGGAAAGTGCTGGAGGAATTTTTAAGAAAAGAATGTAGGGACGCGGACGGGCTGATCCTTTCTGTAGACAGCCTTCTTTATGGAGGATTGATTCCTTCCCGTCTCCATCATGAGACGAAGGAAACCCTGCTTTCCCGTATGGCGCTCATCCGGGAGATTCGGGAGGAGAATCCGAAAATGCTTTTTTATGCCTTTCAGGTCATCATGCGCTGCCCCGCTTATTCCAGCAGTGATGAGGAACCGGATTATTACGAGAACTTCGGACAGGAGATTCATGACGGAGGAGTACTTCTTCATAAGGGAGAGTCGGCAGATGCACTCTTGGAAAAGATAGACAAGGACTGCCTGAAAGATTATTTGGACAGGCGCGCCTTGAATCGCGCGATGAACGAAGAAATGCTGCAATATCTGAAAGAAGGTTTGGTGGATGCGCTGGTTATTCCGCAGGATGATTCCGCATCGTTCGGCTTTGCGGCGATGGATCAGGCTGCGATTCGGAAGAAGATTGCAGAAGAGGGATTGACAGAGAAAGTACTCGTTTACCCCGGTGCGGATGAGGTAGAGCTGACCTTGATCTCTCGTATGTTAAATGCCATGTATGGAAAGTGCCCCGGCATTTTCCCCTATTATCTTGCAGAGAAGGCAGGGGAAACGGTACCCCTTTACGAAGGACTTCCCTTGTCCCGCACTCTGTCTTACCATGTTCAGTCGGCAGGCTGTCGGCTTGTAGAAGAGGCGGAGGAAGCGGACATCGTCCTGTTTCTTACCGCATCCGGAGAGAAAATGCGGGAAGCGGTCGTACAGGCGGAAGGAACCGGAGATTTTTATACAGATCGGAAGCTTTGCGAATGGGGTGTAGAACTGAGCAACTTCCTTAAGAAAGGAAAAATTGTTTCTATCGCGGACAATGCCTATGCGAATGGCGGAGACCTCGCCGTAGTCCGTTTTCTTGATCGGGAAGGACTCCTTATGAAAGTCGACGGCTATGCGGGTTGGAACACGTCCGCGAATACAATCGGTACAGCGATAGCGGAGGCGGTAGACGCATTGTATTATGGGGAAAATGAGGCGCATAGGAATTTTCTCCTGGAACGGTACCTGGAAGACGCGGGATATTGCGGCGTCGTGCGAAAGCAGGTGACAGACACGCTTCCCTCCGATATGAACTATTTTGATGTAAAAGAAGAGCGGGGCTTTGTTGCGGAAGAAGTGCGGAGAAGGATAAAGCATTTTGCGGAAAGCTACCTTCCTTCTATAGCGAATCGTATCCACATCACAAAGCTTGCAATGCCGTGGAAGCGGATGTTTGAAGTGGACTTGGAAGCGGAGTATGAAGTAGAATAGGGAATATTCTACAAGGCGTGGGTGGAGGCGATAGACGCATTTTCACCGTCTGAGTCCGGAATATTCTGCAAGGCGCGGGTGGAGGAGAACAGAGTATGCAGATCTTGGTGGTGGAAGATGAGAGGATGCTTGCAGAGTCCTTGAAAGAGATTTTGGAGAAAAACGGGCATACGGTGCAGCTTTCCCACGATGGACAGGATGGTCTGGAGATGGCAAAAACGGTGCCATTTGATCTCTTGCTTTTAGATTTGATGCTTCCGAAGCTGAATGGGTTTCAGGTGGCAAGAAGCCTCCGAAAAGAAAGAATCGGGATTCCCATTTTAATGCTTACGGCAAAATCGGATATTCTGGATAGAGTTGAGGGGCTGGACTCCGGTGCGGACTATTATCTGACAAAGCCTTTCGATGAGCGGGAACTTCTCGCCTGTATGAATGCACTTTTCCGCAGGCAGGGGAAAGAGGTGAATCAGATTAGCTTTGGCAATACCACGCTGGATCTGGATTCATCCGAACTTCTGGTGTCGGATGCTTCTCTTCGATTATCCTCCAAAGAATTTCAAATGATGAAGTTGCTTCTCCAGGAGAAGAAGAACAACCTGTCCAAGAATACACTCTTGGAGAAAGTTTGGGGATATGATAGTGAAGCGACGGAAAATAATGTGGAAGTCTATATCGGATTTTTGCGGAAGAAGTTGAAAGCACTGTCTTCCAACGTGTGCATCGTAGCCGTTCGGGGACTCGGGTATCATCTGGAGGTCGAAGAAAATGATTAAGCAGCTGCAAAGAAAACTGAGTATTTTGCTTTCTGTTGTAAGCATTTTCTTCCTCCTTTTTTTGCTCCTTTTTTTATTCCTTTATAATAAAAACAGTCTGGATACGGGCATGCGGAGTGCGCTTTCCCATGCGGCTTCAGAACCTATGGATGTTCCATTTTCAGAGGCTTATCCCGTTTATCAGGTAGAAGTAGATGAAAACGGGGAGATACAGAATCGTTCAGGGCAGGACTACTTTTTAAAAGAAAATAGTATAGAAAAAGTAGTAAAAGATGCACTGGCGAAGAAAAAAACAAAAAAGGATACAAAAAGAAATACAAAAAGGAATACAAAAAGGAATACAAAAAGGAATACAAAAAAGGGGTTGGAAGAGAGCGGAGTTTACGGCGCGATAGAGTCCGGGAAGATTCCTTATTACATTGTGGAAAAGAGTGAACCGGGGAGTCAGGGGACGGATGAAGAGGGGAAAGAGAGCGAAAGAAGCTATCGTATTGCGATTACGGAATATGAGAAGGAAATAGAGAGTATAGAGAGGCTTTCCGTTGTTCTCCTCCTTTTATTTTTTGCTTTTTCCGCAGGGATTGTTTTCTTCTCCCGCTATTTCGTAGGAAAAACACTGCTTCCGGTGAAAGATGCCCTGGAAACGCAAAGACAGTTTGTTGCGGATGCTTCGCATGAATTGAAAACGCCTCTTACGGTTATGATCAATAATGTGGGGAATTTGGAATATGACACCGTAAAACTGAAAGAATCCGTAGAGCAGTCCGGAGAAAAGAAAGGCGCAATGGATACACTGTTCAAAATGAAAGGGAATATTCACGGAATTCGGGAGATGAGTAAGCGGATGCAGTATTTGACGGAATCTCTTCTGGATTTGAGTCGTTTGGAGAATTGGCAGGATCGGAAGCAGCAGTTTTCGTCTTTTTCTCTCTCCCGTTTAGTAGAAACAGAGTGCCTTTATTTTGAGCCTTTATTTTTTGAAGAGGAAAGGGAACTCCTTTATCAAGTTCCCGATTCGGTTGCCCTTTCGGGGGATGAAAATAAGGTAAAACAGCTTGTGACCATTTTGCTGGATAATGCCTTAAAGTATTCTGTAAGGGGGACAAAAACGGAACTCTCCTTAGAAAAATCGGGAAATAAAGTCTTTTTGCAGATCTCCAATGCGATAGAGAAAGAAATGGGGAAGGAAGAAAGAGAGAAGCTGTGGAAGCGCTTCTATCGTCTGGAGGAAGCGCGCAGTGAAGAAAAAGGATATGGACTGGGACTTTCCATTGCAAAGGAAATTGTGCGAATGCATCAGGGAGAGATCAAGGTGGAGAGTGTCGGAAAGCGGATCTGCTTTACGGTAGTATTCTAAAAGCGAGTATCGTGTATTTTTCGCACGATACTCGTTTTATACAAAGGGGAGAAAAGGGGATTCTCCTATAAAGGAAACTAAGCAGGGAGGATGCACTTCCTCTTTTGTAGAAGAACGAAAAGAATTTGCACAGTACAAAGACCGATACCGACGACAAAGTAAGGGATTTCCAGATAACTGGAGGTGCCGTAGATTTCCAGGATTCCCTTATAGAGAGATCCTACGGTCAGACTTGCTATTCCGCATTTCCAGAGAAAGGGGTCTGCATTCTTTCCCGGCAAACTCGGAAGGAAGAGCCCCAGGAGGGGGAAGAGAAAGGCGAAGAGCATATAGTTGGAATACACCCCGTGGGAGAAGTGTTCATAGATTTGTCCAAATAGCAGAACAAACAGGGAAAGAAAGAAATAGAAGCCTCTCTTTTTCATGATTTTTCACCTCCTATATATAGAATATCGCTGACGGCACGCTCCTCTATAGAGTGTCCGTTGGTGGTCGGGTTATTGATGATTTTTCCCTGGAAAACCATAGTGGAAGAGCCTCCTCCGTCCAGGTTATAGGCATCGCTTACGCCTAAAGTCTTCATAAAGCTTGCGAGTTGATAAAGACTCAGTCCGGCACTTTCTTCCGTTCTTCCGTCAGATACCACAAAGACATAATGGTTTTTACCGAGACGTCCGATAGCGGTACGGGGGTTACTTGCCATGGCCATTCCCACTTCTTCATTTTCAGATACGGCTATGCTGCCGTTTTTTAGCAGAGTAGGCCCAAAGGAAAATACTTGCAGTGCTCCGTTTTGTAGAAGATTGTCTAAGGAGACCTCCCCTTCTGTTACAAATTGAAAATCTCCGTTTTTCAGGATGGCTAAGGCTTCGCGGCTGCCGGAGCTGTTACGGTAGATTTGTCCGTTTCGGAGGACGTAACCGCTTTGTCTCGCCCCGTAATAGTCGCCGTTGATGGCAAGTACCGCATTATGATTGCTTGCGATTTCGGAAGTCAACTCCGTGATGTTTCGCCCGTAAGTATCATCCGCCAAGGCGGTTTTCAGGGAGGAAACATCCGAAACCGTTACATCCGCGACATAAATGGTGCTGTCGTAAGCTCTGTACTGTATTAATGTGATTTTACTCTTGCTGTCGGAATAGCTGCCAATGACGGTGCCTGCACTTGTTGCCGCACTGCTGTCTTCCTGCTCCGTTGCATCCGTATTTTCTACAGTATCTTCTTTACCGGACGTGACTCCTCCACTTTGAACGCTAGAGTCCTGCGTGTCGACTGTATTTGTATTTTCCGCACTTCCATTTCCTGCGGTGCCGAGTTTTTCCTGGATTTTTGCTTCGATACTTTCTTCCAGACTACTTTTCGTTTCCTCCTCTGCAGGGGAAGCCATCACGGTTTTTACGGGATGGGGGATAACAAAGCTGTCCAGGAGAGCAAATCCGGTATAGGATAGAAGGGTCAAGCCATAGAGGAGACCTGCTTTCTTGGTATTGATCTTTTTCATGGGAAAACTCCTTCCTTTTTCTTAGTAAGAAATCTCTGCAAGCTTACTTTCTTCCTCTTCAATCTTTTCCGGTTTCAGAAAAATCAGATTTTTCTGCACATAGTAAGAAAAGAAAAACAAGAGGATTTCTGTAATGATTTTTGCGAGATAAGGGTTTATATGCAGGCTGTCCACGATGCCGCTGAGGAGCATGGTATTGACAAAAAACAGGAAAAGTGCAAGGGCCAAGTAGGAAAGGTAGTCCTTCGTGAAGACCGTTGTGTTTTCCGCTTTTTTGGGCTTTCGCTTCTCAAACACATAGTTTTTGTTGAAGAAAAAATTGCAGTGAAGAGAAACGAGGCGGGCTATCGCGTTGGAAAGGAAGAGATTCCCGCTGAGGGCGAGACAAAGGCTGTAAAACAGAAAGTCTACGCAGAAGGACAGAACGGAGCTGGAGGTAAACTTCAGGATTTGCCGGTAAATGCGGAGAGAATCCTTGACGGTGTCGAAGTGACTTTCTCTGTTGTCATTGATGTAAATGGTTTCGATGGGATACTCCACAAGGGGGATGCCTTCTTTCGCGAAACGGAGGAGCACATTCATCTCATATTCATAACGTTCTCCGGGAATGGACAGAAGCTTCGGAATCATTTTCCCGGAAAAACTCCTGAGTCCTGTCTGGGTGTCCTCAAGCTTTACACCGGTGGAGAGAAGAAATACTTTTTTGGTAATATAGTTGCCTATGCGGGAGCGTATAGGAGAGTCCACGGATTGCAGTCTTGCGCCAAGAAGCAGGCTGTCCGGCGCTTCCTGTCCTTTTTGGAGAAGGGACAAGGTATCTTTCACGGAATGTTGTCCATCGGCATCCACGGTAATCACTTGAAAATCACCGTCCATCGTTTGGAGATAGGATAATCCTTTCTTTAAGGCGGCTCCTTTTCCTTGATTAGTGGGAGAATGGATTACTTTCGCGGAACTCTCCTCTTCAATTCTCCGGAAGAGGGGAAGGAATTCTTCCCCTGATCCATCATCCACCAGGATGATTTGTAAATCCTGTTCTTCCAGAGAGTGTATAAAAGAGAGGAGATTCTCTGTAGGCTTGTATGCCGGAATTAAGACGTATTGTTTTTTCATGTCGGCTCCTTCCAAGAGCGAAACGCTCCTAATTGATTCATGATGAACACCGGGCACAAAGCGCGTTCTACCTCGTTTTACTTAAGAGCCTAGTGCTTCTTGTTCTCTGTCTTGTTTTCTTTAGATGAATTGTTACTTTTAGCCTTATTTTTCTTTTTTTGCTGTTTGTTCCCATTCATCGGCGGCTGTCCCTGCTGTCCGCGACCACCCTGCTGCGCATCACCGCCGTCCATCGGTGGCTGTCCCTGCTGACCGCGGCCTCCCTGCTGCGCATCACCGCCATTCATCGGCGGCATCGGCGGACGGTTCTGATCATCTTCTTGTTCCTGTCCGCCTCGGTTCTGTCCTTCGCCGTTTCCCTGGAAGCCGCCATTCATTGGCGGCTGTCCTTGCTGACCGCGACGG
>JABZIV010000002.1 GCA_015258095.1 Lachnospiraceae bacterium | reverse complement strand
GCATAACACCTATTCTTCTGCTGTATTTCTAGATCATCTTTTAAAAGCATTTCCAATGAGCATTGAATGTGTACAGACGGATAACGGAACAGAGTTTACCAACCGCTTTACTTCTCACAGAGACAAACCTACTTTGTTTGAAGCACGATTAATGCAGTATGGAATTCATCACAAGCTGATTCGACCGTTTACTCCTCGACATAATGGTAAAGTCGAGCGTAGTCATCGAAAAGACAACGAAAGATTCTATGCCACACATAGTTTCTATTCCTTTGATGACTTTTCAAAGCAATTACAGGTATACAATAGAAGGGACTATAACCAGTTTCCCATGAGACCTTTAGGGTGGAAATCTCCCAGTACCATCCTAAAGGAATTTATTAGATGGGGTGTTACATATGTTTGACAAACCTACACTTGCAGATATGCTTCGTTTAAGTTTTCACTTGAAAGTATCTGCTCCATTAGACTACTTGTGTCCATGCGTTCTTTCCTTTCCGTCTCGCTTGATTTGACCATCTTTTCCCCGATTGGTTACGGCAGATGTTGCCATCTCTACAATACGAGACATACTCGAACTTATTGATTGTTCGCCCCTTTGCTCCATCTCCATTACGGAGACTTCTTCACTACTATGGGCTCGGCTGACTTCTCATAGTTCGTTGTTACTAGGCTAATGAAACCTCTATGAGACCTCCACGCTTAAGGTGCACGCTCTTTCCCCTCATCTATCCGCCACATCTACTCTTACTTCCGGCAACTTTTGGACTTCATCTCTTTTGGCAGACTTATCCGTATTTCAGAGCCTTATATGTGATTTCTGTTCGTCGGACCAAGGGTTTGCCTACAGCTTCCTTCAGATTCCACCTCACGATGGACACCCTTGCTGTTTGGCTATACACTTCCTCGTTGCCTAGGCATGCTCGGGACTTTCACCCGTTAGAGCGCGCCCATGGCGCGCGAACCAAAAAAGAGGCCACAGGACAAGCCTGTAGCCTCTTTTTTTCTCTTGTCATTCTTTTATAACATCAATTGATCGCTTAAGCTGATAAACTTCTTCATCTCTTCCGTCATCCATTTATCTTTGTGATAGAACAACTGGCGGTACATCGTAAGATGAAAATCTTTCACTTCCAGTCTCTTCAGGGAACCGTCTTCCAGATCTTTCTGTACAGCATAGTACGGAAGGAAAGAAATGGCCTTATTCTCTTTAATCAGTTCGATGATGACATCGGTATTTCTGGTTTCGAAAAACGGACGGATAGTCAGATGCTGTGACGCCAATTCCTGCTCCAATGCGAAACGATAATTCGAGTCGCGCTCGGTTAAGAAGAAGGGAAGATTCAGGAGTTCAGGGAGAAGATACTCGCTCTTCTCCGGTAAATCCGCGTCTTTCGCCGCAACAAACACGACCGATTCCGGTTCTTCCAGTGTTTTTTCCCAGTTCTGCCCATATACTTTCTGATCGATATAGTATGCGAGATCAATCTGGTTGTGATCCAGCATATCATTTAATTCTTTGGGAGTACCGGACTTAATTTCCAACGAAATGGAAGGGTAGTGACGGTAGAAATAGGTGATTACCTGAGGCAGCTTGAAATTCAATAAGGATTCCAAAGTGCCGATCCGCAATTTATGGTCCCGAACAACGGTCGTCCCTAAAACAGTGTGTACGTCGTCTACTTTTCGTAAAATGTCATTTGCATAGAGAAGGAACTTTTTTCCGGGCGGGGTCAACTCTACATGTCTCCCAACTCGATCAAAAAAACGGGTGTTAAATTCCAGTTCCAGTTGACGAATCTGGATGGTGACAGCGGCCTGGGTGTAACCCAAAGCCTCTGCCGCTTTGGAGAAACTTTGCAACTCAACGATTTTAATAAAAGAATGCAGCTGTCTAATTTCCATGATGTCATACCTCCACGCATTATCTTCTTATTATACACTTCTGTTCGTCCATTTGTTAAAAAAGAAGTATAAAATAAATTTTTGATTCATGCAAATTACTAATAAAATTAAAAAATAATAATTTTGTATAGGAGTCAAGTGTATTTTATCATGCTTTTAAGGAATAGAAAAGTAACGCTTCCATAAACTTATAAGTGAGTTTCCTTCTTTCTCCTTTCTTTCTTCTTTCCGTCCACTGCGGAATCGTTTTCGTTTTGGAAGAGGAGTGACTTTCCTTTGACAGTGAAAATGGAAGAGTGTAAGATAAGGAACGGCAATTTTTCAAATCAAGGAGGAAGATACTGTCGGCGTAGAAAGAAGGAGGAGTATAGTGGAAGAGCAATTGAATACAAAGAAAAAATTTGGAGAAGAAGCAATTTATGATGCCAGATCTCTCGGAAGATGGCGCTTCTTCGTTTTGGGATTTCAACACTTATTTGCCATGTTCGGGGCAACCGTACTGGTACCCTTACTTACCGGTTTGTCCATTTCGGACACCTTGCTTTTCGCAGGACTTGGGACACTGCTGTTTCATTTGATTTCTAAGAATAAGGTACCTGCATTTTTGGGTTCTTCTTTCGCCTTTCTGGCAGGATATATGAGTATCGCTCCGAATAAGGAACCGGAGCTTCTCCTCTATGCTTGCTTCGGCGTTGCGCTTGCCGGACTCATGTATCTTATTCTTGCTTTCGCCTTTCAGGCTTTTGGCGCGAAAAGGGTTATGCGCTACTTCCCCCCTGTTGTGACCGGACCGATTATCATTGCGATTGGCTTAAACCTGTCGAAGTCCGCGGTAGAGAATTGCGAAAGCAATTGGGGACTTGCCTTAACTGCCATTGTAGTGGTTATCTTCTGTAATATTTTCGGAAAAGGAATGGTGAAGATTATTCCGATTCTTCTCGGAGTCATCGTGTCGTATCTCTTTGCAACCGTTCTGGGTCTCATTGATTTCACACCGGTTGCCGAGTCTAACTGGTTCGGTTTTCCGATAGAGTATAATCGAACGGTATTTTCCTTATTTACAAGCGGAAATTTGGATCCGGCTTTGCTATTCAGCAGTTGCCTGACCATTATTCCGATTTCTTTTGCCACGATGATGGAGCATATCGGAGACATTTCCGCTATTTCTTCCACAGTTGGTATTAATTACATGAAAGACCCGGGGCTGCATCGTACCCTTACCGGCGATGGTCTTGCAACTACCCTTGCCTCTCTTTTCGGAGCACCGGCCAATACAACGTATGGAGAAAATACGGGCGTTTTGAGCCTTACTAAGGTTTATGACCCGAGAGTCATTCGTCTTGCCGCTGTTTTTGCCGTGATTTTGAGCTTCTGTCCGAAGTTTTCTTCGATTATTCAGGTTATGCCGAGTGCCATTATAGGCGGTATTTCTCTGGTGCTTTATGGAATGATTTCGGCAGTCGGTGTTCGAAATGTAGTAGAGACCAAGGTGGATTTCTCAAAGAGTAGAAATATCATTGTTGCCGCGATGATACTGGTTCTTTCCATCGGAATTAATTATTCCTCTGCCGGTGCATTGGTTTTCCATGTCTTCGGCGTACAGATTGCCTTTTCCGGACTGGCTACCGGTTCTTTGGTAGGAATCCTTCTTAACGCAATCTTACCGGATAAGGACTATACCTTTGAAGAAGATGAACCGAATGAAACCGGTGTAGATTTACAGATTTCACAGGGAAAGAGTCTGATTTGGGAGCTTGCCCACAAGGCTAAGGAAAATGAAAAATAAGAGGCGTTCCGTTTAGGAATGGAATTTGTTTTTTTGAGAGAGAAGCTTTTCTCCAATCTGCCGACCGATTTTTCCGCCGGCTTCCAGAGCTTCTCGGATCGATTGGGTTTGATCGGCAAGGTATAAGGAGCCTTTCCTTTCTTTCGGAAGAGCCATTCCGGAAGAGAGGGGGGCTTCTTTTTTTGCGAAGGAAAGCAGCAGGATTTTCCCGTAAAGACAGGAAACGGCACCGCTCTCCGTGTTTTTCACTTCTACTTGGTAGGGATAGTCTTCTTTTTCCCGGTAAGTGAAGGAGAGCACTTCCTTTCCGACAGCGGATTGGACGGCATAGATTTTGAGGAGAGTGTGGAACTGCTTTAAAAGCCCCTCTCCGGTAAAAGCTTTTCCGGAGAGGAGAATGGATTCCCCGCTTTTTTGCAATGCACTGCCGAGCTGTTTCTTTTTTTCCAATAAAATACTCTTTGTAATACCGAGATCTGCCATAGCAGAAATGGCGGCGAGCCCAAAAGCTCCACCGCCAACCACGATACAGTCAAATTGCTTTTTTTCTGCTGCGTTCTGCATAGTATGCTGTCCTGTTTTGAAACCCGTATGCCACACTTAGTTGTGTGCATCACCCATCATAAACTCTACGACTTTCTTCATATCTTCCGGCTCATGAACGATCAGCTCGAGCTCTTTGATGTAAGCCTTGTCCAACATCTGCGACATCATCAGCATCTGTGAGAGCTTGGACTTCAAGTTGATGCGGTCGCCTTCCGGAGAAATCAGCTCCACTTTTCCTTTCAGTCCGTTTAAGAGTTCAAATAAACCTTCTACATTATTGACGTTTTCAATTTTCATTTTATTGATTTCCTTTCTAATCGAACTATGGCAGAATGAGGTGGGGAAAATGTCCTGTACCACTCTATTATGCGATAACTTCGCAGTGTATTTTCTTCACAATAGTACAAAGCCTTAAAAAATGCAAGATAGATTGGCAAAGCGCGGAAACTTTTCTATTTCTTTCAGAGCGGAAAAGGCGGAAAGAGGAGAGAGGGAGAAAAAGAGAGTAGAAAGAAAGGAGTCGATATGACAAAAGAAGAGAGAGCGGAACTGGATTTTTTAGAGAATCTACTAAAGAAACAGAAAGAGGAAGAGCAGAAAGGCGTGTTAAGTCGGGAAGAAAGGATACGTCCTTTGGCAGAGATTTTTCCGAAGATTGTGCTTGCCAGTCAATCTCCAAGAAGAGTGGAACTGATTCAACTGCTCGGTATCACGCCGGAAGTTTATCCGAGTCATGCAAACGAAGAAAGGAAGGAAGAAGACCCGCAGCTTCTCACACAGCGACTTGCCTTCCGGAAGGCGGAAGAGGTACGAAAGCATTTTGATGAAAATACTCTGATTCTTGCCGCGGATACGGTCGTCTTCGATGGCAAAACGATTCTGGGAAAACCCAAGGGAGAGGAGGATGCCTTCCGGATGCTTTCTTCCTTATCCGGACGGAAACACGAAGTCTATACCGGTGTTTGTCTCCTGTATGGAGAGAAGAAGATGGGATTCTGCGAGAAAACGACTGTACAGCTTCTGCGTCTTTCGGAACAGGAGATTCGGGAGTATATTGCCAGCGGAGACCCGATGGATAAAGCGGGGGCTTACGGCATCCAGGGAATCTTTGCCCGCTTTGTAAAGGGCATAGAGGGAGACTATTACAATGTGATGGGCTTACCGGTTTCCCGTCTATATCAGTCCCTAAAGCTCTTTTGTAAAGAAATCGGGAAGAATTAGACAGAGAGGGAGCGGCAAAAGCATTGGGCAATCGTGAAAGCGTAAGATGCGCCTATTCCTCCACTTCTCCCGTGATATACATCGTCATTCTGGCGGTGCAGAGCAGCTTTTCTTCCGCATCTTTAATCTGCACATCCTGCACAATGGTGCTGCGCCCTTTGTGCAGGGTATCACATTCAATGAAGACGGTGCCTACCCGTGCCGGACGAACATAATTGATATTTCCGGAAAGGGTTACATTGCTTACCCCGTAAGCGTAGGCGGTCATACCCGCTGCCATGTCGCAGAGGGTGTACAATGCACCGCCGTGAATGGCTCCATATAGATTTTTCATGGACTCATTGACGGTGGCTTTCAGTCTGCTGCGCCCCGGTGCAATTTCTACGATTTCTATCTGATCAAAACCGGATAAATCCTGAATATGGGCGTGAATGCCCTGCATAATTTTTTCTGTCATTTTATGATTCCCTTTCTCCATACTTCCCTATACTTCCTTTTTTCCCCTATTAATGCTATATTGTCGGAGGATAATATAGCGTAAAACAATAGGAAAATATAGAGGTTAAGTATGATTGCTGCAAGTAATGTAACCTACAGAGTGGGAAAGAAAGCTTTGTTTGAGGATGTGAATATTAAGTTTACGGAAGGAAATTGCTATGGAGTGATCGGTGCAAACGGCGCCGGTAAGTCCACTTTCTTGAAGATTCTTTCCGGCGCTTTGGAGCCGACTTCCGGGGAGATTGTGCTTACGCCGGGACAGAGGCTTTCGGTTCTGGAGCAGGACCAGTTTAAGTATGATGCGTATTCTGTTCTGGATACCGTGATCATGGGCAATAAGCGCCTCTACGAAGTGATGAAGGAGAAGGACGCGCTCTATGCAAAGCCGGATTTTTCCGATGCAGACGGGATTCGTGCAGCAGAGCTCGAAGGGGAGTTCGCCCAGATGGACGGGTGGAACGCGGAAGCGGATGCGGAAACGATGCTGAACGGTCTCGGCATTGAGACGGATTTGCACCATAAGATGATGAATGAGCTGAAAGGCGCCGAGAAGGTGAAGGTTCTTCTTGCAAAGGCTCTTTTCGGAAACCCCGATATCCTGCTTCTCGACGAGCCGACGAACCACTTGGATCTGGTTTCGATTGAGTGGCTGGAGGACTTCCTGATTAACTTTGAAAATACCGTCATCGTGGTCAGCCATGACCGGTATTTCCTGAATAAGGTTTGTACCAATATTGCCGACATCGACTACGGAAAGATTACTCTTTTTGCCGGAAACTACGACTTCTGGTTTGAGTCTTCCCAGCTTATCGTGCGGCAGCAGAAGGAAGCTAATAGGAAGAAGGAAGAGAAGATTAAGGAGTTACAGGAATTTATTCAGCGCTTCTCTGCAAATGCTTCGAAGTCGAAGCAGGCGACATCGCGTAAGCGTGCACTGGAGAAGATTGAGCTCGATGACATTAAACCTTCTTCCAGACAGTATCCTTATATCCAGTTTAAGCCGAATAGAGAGATTGGAAATGACGTTTTGGAAGTGCATAACCTCACAAAGACCATTAACGGGGTAAAGGTACTGGACAATATCAGTTTCAATTTAAATCGTACGGACAAGGTCGCTTTGGTCGGACCGAATGAGCTTGCAAAGACTGTACTGATGCAGATTATTGCAGGGGAAATGGAACCGGACAGCGGAGATTACAAGTGGGGTCTTACTACCAGCCAGTCCTATTTTCCGAAGGACAACACGAAGGAGTTCAACTCCGAGGATACCATCGTAGAGTGGCTTACCCAGTATTCTCCGGATAAGGATACGCAGTTTGTGCGCGGATATCTTGGAAGGATGCTTTTCAAGGGGGATGACGGGGTAAAGAAGGTGAATGTTCTTTCCGGAGGAGAGAGAGTGCGCTGTATGCTCTCCAAGATGATGATCTCCGGATCCAATGTCATTATCCTGGATGAGCCGACGGACCACTTGGACATGGAAGCGATTTCCGCTCTGAATGACGGATTGAAGAACTTCTCGGGCGTGATTATCTTTGCGTCCCGAGATCATCAGGTTGTGGAAACGACCGCAAACCGTATCATGGAAATCATTGACGGAAAACTGATTGATAAGCTCACGACCTATGACGAGTACCTTGCATCCGATGAGGAGATTAAGAAGAGATTTACCTATACCTTATCGGAAGGAGACGAAGGGGACAACTAAAGGAAATGTAAAGATAGAGATGAAGGAAGCTTTTTCGGAAAAAAAGAATACAATTCATGAACTGGAGTTTACAATCTTTTGTATTGAAAGCCTGGCAGAGGCTCTGCATCAAGATGGTGCAACAGTGTATCAAGCGCTTAGCGGAGGAAAAAATCTTATCCAAAACTATATTATTCCCGAATATGAAGTACTTCATACACAGGGAAAGGATTATATTGTAGAAGAACTTTTGAGGGTGATGAAGGACTGGGGGATTTCCCTATGATTCTTTATCATGGTTCTTATATTGCTATCTCAAAACCTGATCTTCTGCACTCCAGACCTTATGTGGATTTTGGAAGAGGGTTTTATACAACGCCGTTCAGAGACCAGGCGGAGAGCTGGTGTAATCGTTATAAAAGACAAGGAAAAAAGGGGATTATTTCTATTTTCTCCTTTGAGGAAAATGCTTTGAGTAGGCTAAGTAGCTTAACTTTTTCTTCCTATTCTAAAGAATGGCTGGACTTTATCATGCAGTGTCGAAACGGACAGGATGAGAGCAGCTATGATCTCGTGCTGGGGGGGATTGCAAACGATAAGGTATTTAATACAGTAGAACTTTATTTGGATCATTTAATTGATGAGGAAGAGGCAATAAAGAGGCTCCGCTTTGAAAAGCCTAATTTACAGTATTGCTTTCGAACTGAAAAGGCACTTTCAGCTCTGCATTTTGATAGGAGTGAAGAGGTATGACAGCTCATCCTGTATTATTACAAAAAAAATACGCTCGTATCGTTCAAGATTTTGCGGAAAAAGAGAATCTTTCTATAGAGAAGGCATTGGACTTCTTTTACAGCTCCGAAGTATATCAACTTATGAGTAAGGGGATTTCCGATATGCATTGTCGAAGTGACTTCTATCTTGTAGAGGACTTAGAAGAAGAATATAAAAGTTGCAAAGAGGGCAAATAGGCGAATTAAGCCTATTGCTCTTCTTTCCAGTGCAGGCGGTGCAATTCCCCTTCCTTTTTCAGACTCTTAAAATCCTGCTGCCGAAGGGCTTCATAGAGGATAATAGCCACGGAATTCGAGAGATTTAAGGAACGGGCTTCTTCGAGCATGGGGATACGGATGCAATGCTCCTCGTTTTCTACCAGAATCTCTTCCGGAATACCGGCGGATTCCTTTCCGAACATGATGAAATCATTTTCGGAAAAAGAGACTTCCGTATAAGTCCTTTTTGCCTTGGTAGTCGCGTACCAGATTTGGGGTTCTGTCGAGGCATGGAACGGTTCTTTTCCTATGCTTACGCAGTTCTGTAAGCCGCTTATGCAGTCCCTCTCCTTTGCCTTTTCTCTTATGTCTTTCAAAAAATCTTCGTAGGAGAGGTGCTCCCTTAGTTTCAGTTGTGGCCAGTAGTCCATGCCGGCTTTCTTCACGTTTTTGCTGTTCAGGATAAAACCGTAAGGCTTAATGAGGTGCAGGGTGCTATTGGTTGCCACGCAGGTGCGCCCGATGGCACCGGTATTAAAGGGAATTTCCGGTTCGTGCAGTACAATGTTCATATTCTTTATCCATTCTTCCATTCTTTTCGTTTGGCAAGCTTCTCTCTTGCTTTCTTTGCGATTTCCTCTATGGAGAGGTGTCCGATTGCCTGGTACTTTACGGTAGAGTACTCGCTGTCTTTTGCCGATTCTTCGGAAGCGTTACTCCTGCACCAGTAAGGGCAGTGCGCACGCTTTCCCGCTTCCTGCATTTTGGCGAGGTCATCCTCGTCAAAGCTTGCCGAGCATCCCGCTTCGTCCTCCTCATCATAGGCATAATTTCTGCAATCGTTGCAGTCTTCAAAATCATTCATTTTCACTTCCTCTTTCCGTCTCCCGCCTTCTCCTTCTTTCGTTCCGCGGGGCTTCTCCAGGTTTCCGGATCGCCTTTGACGGAGGGGCAGAGATCGTTTAAGTAACAGAGTTCACACTTCGGCCTTTGAGAAGTACAGAGGCTTCGACCGAGTGCAATGATATGGGTGTTCCAACGAATCCAGAACTCCTGCGGGAGCACTTCCATCAGCTGGAATTCCGTCTTCGTAGGATCGGAAGAATCTGCCAGGCCCAATCGATTCGAAATCCGTTTTACGTGGGTATCCACCACGATAGAGGGGATGTGAAAAATATTTCCCAAAATCAGATTCCCCGTCTTGCGGCCGACACCGGGGAGGGCGGTGAGAGAGTCGATATCCTTCGGAACCTCTCCCCCGTACTCTTCGACCAGAACCGTTGCGCAAGCTTTGATATTCTTCGCTTTGTTGTGATAAAAGCCGGTAGAATGAATGTCCTGTTCGAGCTCTTTTAAGTCGCAAGAAGCAAAGTCTTCGAGGCTCTTATATTTTTGGAAAAGCACTTCGGTTACCATATTGACCCGCTGATCTGTGCACTGGGCGGATAAAATGGTCGCGAAGAGCAACTGCCAGGCATTTTTCGCTTGCAAAAAAATCATGGGATGGTCGCCGTAATGGGCATCCAGCCTGTCCATGATTTCTCTTACACGGCTTTCTCTTTTTTTCTTGCTTTCTCCTTTAATAAACATACTGTATTCCTTTTACAGACGAAGGGCATCCCGTCTTCCCTTTGTCGACCGAGGGCGGTCTTTTCGCTTACAGACCGAGGTTAATCTTTCTTCCGCTTTCCTGGTACTGATAATAGCGAACGCCTGCGGCATCCAACATTCTTTTCGAAGCACGAACGGAAGGAGTGTCTGCATACTTATCCACCCGATAAATCAGGGTCTTGATTCCGGCCTGAATGATGGCTTTCGCGCATTCATTACAGGGGAAGAGGTTCACGTAGAGTTTAGCTCCTTCCAGAGAGCCGCCCCGATAATTTAAGATGGCATTCAGCTCTGCATGGGTCACGTAAACGTACTTTGCGTTGTAAGGATCATTTTGTGCTTCTATTTTTGTCCAGGGGAAAATGTCGTCGGAACAGCCTTTAGGAAAGCCGTTATATCCCATAGAAAGGATTTTGTTGTCGGAAGAGACGATACAGGCGCCGACCTGGGTGGAAGGGTCTTTGGATCGAAGAGCGGAAAGCTCCGCTATTCCCATAAAATATTCGTCCCAAGAGATGTAGTCGTTTCGTTTACTGGAATCACTCATCGTTATTTCTCCCTTTTAGTTATGCGGAAGATTGCCGTTTCTTCCTCTTCAGTTATGCAGAAGGTTGCCGTTTTTCCCTGTAGAGGCTTCACTCTACATCAACGGCATTGATTCTAACATTTTTCTGTTCGCGTGGATAGTATTTTTGCTGCGGGAAGGGAAGAGCAAGGTGCTTTATGGGAAAGAGTGGACTTGCATTTTTTAGAAATTCGTGTATGCTACACTTATACAGTTCTTCAGGGCGGGGTGCGATTCCCCACCGGCGGTAAAGTCCGCGACCTGTAAGGATGTTTCGCCTTTTGCGATTCCTTGCAGCTGAATCGGTGCAATTCCGATACCGACAGTATAGTCTGGATGGAAGAGGAGCGATTTCGATGAATGGTTCAGCCCTGCACGGTTTTGTGCGGGGCTTTTTTGTTCAGAACGGATTTCCGCTGTCTTTCTGTAGGAACCGGCAATGGTGACGGTTTCTCCGGAATAGCCGGTTTTTCGCCTCGATAAGTCGCTTTCTACTGAGGAAACAGTACTTTTCAAAAAAGCGGAGGTAGAAAATGAGTAAGAATGGAAACACGGAAGTTACGGGAAGCGTTCCTTTCCATGGGGAGGAGAGCAACAGAGTTGGAAGTATGGCGATTGTAGGGATTCTTGGTGCTATTGCCTATATTTTGATGTGGATTGAATTCCCGATACCGATTATGCCCTCTTTTATCAAGTTTGATTTTTCGGATTTTCCGGCACTTTTGGCAGCGTTTGCCATGGGACCGATTGCGGGCATAAGCGTGGAGCTCATCAAGAATGTATTGCATGCCTTCAGTTCAGGTTCTTTCGGTGTAGGAGAGCTGTCCAATTTTATTTTGGGGGCAAGCTTTGTTGCTGTGGCAGGTTTTTTCTATCAGAGAAACAAAACAAGAAAAAATGCGATTTTTGCTTCCGTTCTCGGGGCTATTGTAATGGCATTGATTTCCTACCCGTCCAATCTCTTCGTGGTGTATCCGTTTTACTACAACTTTATGCCGAAAGAAACGGTGCTGTCGATGTATCAGCTGATTCTTCCTTCGGTACACAGCATAGAGGAGTCTCTTCTTCTCTTTAATCTGCCGTTCACTTTTGTAAAGGGCATCCTGGATGTGATGCTTTGTCTTGCGCTGTATAAGCCCCTTTCCCCTGTCCTGCATAAGTTCGGGAAGCGAAAGTAATTTTTAAAAGATTCTACTGGAAAAGCGAGGTCATTTCTGTGTAATATATAGGAAAGAAGTAGAGTTGCCGTTTATCCTATAAATGACTGCACAAGGGTGAGAAGGAAGAGAAAATGACCGAGAAAGAGCTTATGGAGCAAGAATACCGAAAGAAGATGGAAGAGCATCGACAGAGGATGGCGATGTTACGAGAGAAAAGGAAACGGGAGAGAACTTTTCACGTTGTCCTTTTCTTTCTGATTCTCCTTCTTGTTTTTCTGGCTTTTGTCGGACTGCGCTTTGCACTACCCTATATGGAGAAGAGAGGACTTTTCTCTTCCCATAAGCAGCAGGCTCCCTCGTGGGAGAAAGAGGTGGAACCGCTTTCCGGGAGTGAGCTTTCGGAAGAAGCCGGAAAGAAGGGAGAACAGGGGAAGGAAAATTCTGCGACGGCAGAAGAGGAGGCTGTAAAGACGGCGGATCTTCTTGCAAAACAGTACAACTATGATGAGGCTATAGAGACTTTACAGAAGTTCAATCCGACAAGCGGCAGTAATCTGTCTGAAAAGATTGCAGGATACGAAGCGGAGAAGGCGAAGGCGGAACCTGTTGATATGGATCAGATTACGCACATCTTTTTCCACATTTTGATTGTGGATACGGATAGGGCACTCACCAATACCCATCAGGGAAAGCAGTTTAATTCCGTGATGACCACGATTCCGGAGTTTAAAGAGATCATACAGGAAATGTACGACCGAGGCTACGTTATGGTGCATCTTCATGATATTGCACAGATGGAGAAACAGCCGGACGGATCGATGAAGATGGTAAAGAAGGAGATTCGTCTTCCTGAAGGGAAGAAACCCTTCGTCATGTCGCAGGATGATGTCAATTACTATATTTATATGCAGGGAAAAGGCTTTGCTGATAAGATGGTTCTCGACGAGCAGGGAAAACCGAAAATGCAATATACGGATAAGGACGGTAAGGTCTCTATAGGAGATTATGATATTGTGCCGATTTTGGATGACTTTATAGAGAAGCATCCGGACTTCGCGTACCATGGACATAAGGCAACGCTTGCTTTTACCGGTTACAATGGAGTACTCGGCTACCGCACGGATGAGACATTCGACCCGAAATCCCCGGCACTCGACCCGAAGAACAAAGCGAATCCGAATATCGAAGAGGATAAGGAGACGGTAAAGAAGCTGACGAAAGCGTTGAAAGAGGATGGCTATGAGTTTGCTTCCCATTCCTGGGGGCATATCAATTTCTCGGAAAGAACAGCTGCGGATATTGAGAAAGACACCGATCGCTGGGAGAGAAATGTAGAACCCTTGCTCCCCGACCCCTGTGATATTCTGCTTTATCCCTTTGGCGCGGATATCGGAGATTGGCATCCGTATCAGGCCGGAGGTGAAAATGGAAAGTACGATCTTCTTGAGAAAGCGGGTTTCCGCTACTTCTGTAACGTAGATTCCACAAAGATCTGGATGCAGTACGGAGATCAGTTCTTGAGACAGGGGCGGAGAAATATTGACGGCTATCGCCTGTATGAGTCCTATAGCGGGAAAGCGGATCGGGTTTCCGACTTGTTTGATGTAAAGAAGGTGTTCGATACCAGACGACCGACACCGATTGATTGGCAGTGATTTTATGATTTATTTAGATAATGCAGCGACTACGGCACTTTCCGAAAAGGTAAGAGAGGCGATGGAACCGTACTTTTCAGCGAAATTCGGGAATCCGTCGTCGATTTATCGCTTCGGGCAGGAAGCAAAACAGGCTATAGAGAGCAGCCGCCGTACCATTTCGTCACTTTTAGAGGTATCTCCGCGTGAGATTTACTTTACCGGAGGCGGCACGGAAAGCGATAACTGGGCAATTAGCGGGATGTTTTTTTCCGCGAAGACCGAGCTGGAGGTCTTTACAGATCCGATTGAACATCATGCGGTGCTGGAGAGTTGTGCCTTCGTCGAGAGTCTTGGTGCGAAGGTACGGAGGATTCCGGTGGACAGAGAAGGATTTCTGTCTTTGGAAGCGTTGGAAGAGGCATTGCAAAAAAGTGTGAAAAGCGCAGGAGAAAAGCTTCGCCTTGTTTCCGTGATGGCGGCGAACAACGAGATCGGGACCATCGAGCGGCTTTCCGCAATCGGGAGAATCGCAAAGAAATACGGTGCTTTGTTTCACAGTGATGCAGTGCAAGCTTTCGGACAGATTCCGCTTTCTGTAGAGGACGCGGGGATAGACCTTCTTTCCGCGAGCAGCCATAAGATTCATGGGCCAAAGGGAGTAGGACTGCTCTATGTTCGTAAAGGAGTGAAGTTGTCGTCTTTCTTCCATGGCGGAGCGCAGGAGCGGGGATTGCGTGCCGGAACGGAAAATGTTCCCGGGATTGTCGGTTTTGCTACAGCCGCACAGGAGGCCTTTTCCGGGATGGAAGAAAAGGGAAAGCGGAAAGTCGCCCTTCGAAATCGTCTGATGAAGAGACTTCTGGAAGAAGTGCCCGGTGCCTCGATTACCGGCGTGAATCCTCTTGTAAAACCCTCCTCTTCGGTGTTCACCGCTGCGTTTCCGGAGAGGCTTCCCGGCAATGTGCATCTCTGCATAGAGGGAGTGGAAGGGGAAAGCCTCTTGCTCCAGCTGGATCAGAAAGGAATCTGTGCGAGCAGCGGGTCGGCCTGTGCGAGCGGTTCACTCGAGCCGAGTCATGTGCTTCTTGCGATAGGAAAGAGTCGGGAAGAAGCGTTCTCTGGACTTCGCCTTAGTCTCGATGAGAGGCTTACGGAGGAAGAACTGGAGTACACCGTTACAGCAATCAAAGAAGGCGTAAAAAAACTGCGGGGATAAATCCTCCCGCAGTTTTTCTTTTTCTGCCTTATGAGAAGGCAGTTTCGTCAATCGTTCTGGAGAAACCGTCGTCGTTATACAGGAAATAGTCTTTCGGGTCCGCCTCATAGCAAAGGTATTGTATCGTATTATAATCCAGCTTTGCCGTGCTTTCCTCCGGATGAATCAGGGGAAGAACGTGCCCTTTCCGAAGGAAAAGGACCGTTTCATAGAGCTTGCATTCAACGTAGTGATTTCCCTTTGGAAGGATTTCTTCCGTATAGTCGTTCCATTTGCGGAAACGAAGCAGCTTCATGTCTTCCGGTAAATAAACATATCTTCCATTCTGATTTTGCTGCACGACGGGAGCCAGCATAATGCTCTCTCCTGCCATGACCTGGTCCTCGATTTCATAGGCGC
This sequence comes from Lachnospiraceae bacterium, assembly GCA_015258095.1. Lineage (GTDB taxonomy): Bacteria > Bacillota > Clostridia > Lachnospirales > Lachnospiraceae > Oribacterium. The sequence continues at coordinate 70,737 of JABZIV010000002.1, read as the reverse complement.
GCGAATCGTTCGGATAAACAAAAGAAAGGGGACGGAAGTACATCCCGTTCGTTTTGGCCGCTTTCATGAATTCACTGTAGATATAGGGAATCAGGGCGTAGCGAAGGTCAAGGATGCGCTTAAAGTCTTCCAACTTTCCGATCTTGTAGAGTTCTTGCAGTCTCGTTCCCGCACAGCTGTGATTCCGGTAGAGCGGTGTCAGGATCGCAAGACTCAGCCATCTTGCCATGAGGTCTTCCGTACAGTCCGCGCCAAAGCCGCCGATGTCGGAACCGGTATAGAGGAATCCGCACATATTCAGCGCGGGAAGTTGCTGCAAAGACAGAAGAAGATGAGCCCACCAGGACTTGTTGTCCCCGGTCCACACACCTCCATAGCGATGCATACCGATATAACTCGAGCGGGAGAAGAGTAAAATTCTTTTCTTCGGTTCCATTTCGGAAAGCGCTGCGCCGGCTGCCTTGGTCATGTAGAAGCCGAAGAGGTTGTGTACCCTGTCATGCCGGATTCTTTGCCCTTCGTGTTCATGATAAAAACGGCGGTAGTCGGAGGGGTTTCCGCCGAGCGTCGCGACAAGCTCGGTAAAAGCGAAGAAAGAATCAATATCCAGGTTTTGGTCTTTATATTTTTCAATTTCGGAAAAGACCTCTTTCAGGTGGTCTTCGGTGTAGAAGATTGCCGGTTCGTTCATGTCATTCCAGAAACCGTCGATTCCCTTGTCCAACAGGAACTTGTACTGCTGACCGAACCAGTCCTGTACTTCCGGTTTAAAGAAATCCGGAAAATGAACGCGTCCCGGCCAAACTGCTGCGACAAGCCGTTCTCCATTTTCCTTTTTTACGAAGTAATCCTTCCGGCATCCCTCTTCGTACGTCTCGTACCCTTCTTCTATCTTTACACCGGCATCGATGATGGGGACGAGGTGAAGATTCTTTTCCTGCATCTCTTGAACGAAGGAAGAGAAGTTCGGGAAGCGGGCGTTGTCCACGGTAAAGTCTTTGTATCGTTCCATGTAGTCGATGTCCATGTAGATAGAATCGATTGGAACGGAAGCTTCTTTATACCGTGTGTAAACCTGACGAATATCCTCCTCCGTCTTATACCCCCAGCGGCTCTGTCCGAAGCCGAATGCCCACTTCGGCGGAATATAGCTTTCCCCGGTGATGCTGCGGAAAGTCCGAATCACTTCTTCCGCAGTTTCCGCCGTGATGCGGTAAATGTCTGCACTTTTTGATACGGAGCGGATAGAGAGCAGGTTCAGACAGGTATAGCCGATGTCAAAGTGCACTGTCCCCGGATCGTCGATAAAAATGCCCTCAGCCCGTTTCTCTCCCGGCGCCAGGAGAAGTAGAAAGTTTTGCGACGCATAGAGGGAGTGCTTGTCCTCCGTGTGATTCGGGTCATCGGTATTGTTACTGGTATAGAGCCATCCGCGTTTGTTCATTCCGCGAACAGTTTCTCCCAAGCCGTATACGACAGTGGAAGAAGATAATTCCTTTATTACGGTTCCGCTCTCTTCCTCTATCTCCCATCCGGAAAGAAGGGAAACGGAGGGGATTTCCGCCATCTTGCTATCCAGGATTGCTCCTGTATGAATCGGCGTTCCCAGTCTGTATCGTTCAATCATATTTTTCTCCTCTAAAATCAACAGTTTACTAACGCACATATATCATAGCCCAGTACGATAAAGATGCAATGCTAAAAAGAATAAAAAAAGATAGTAAAATTAAGGAATAAACTAGGCTTATTCATATAGTAAAAATAATAGCAATTATTTTTACTAATTTCTCTTGCAAATCAGACAGGAAGCGTTAAACTGTTATTGTCAATTAAATATCATTCTAGAAAATACAGAGCAAAGTGCAGGAGGAGGTAACTTATGGCAAAGACAATTCTGATCGGTGCAAATCACGCGGGGACGGCATGTGCAAATACCATCCTTTCTTATCCGAATCAGGAACTGACCATTTACGATCGAAACAGCAACATTTCTTTCTTGGGATGTGGAATGGCGCTTTGGATCGGGGAGCAGATCCATTCCGGTGACGGACTTTTTTATGCGAAACCGGAGAATTTCCTGGCAAAGGGAGCAAAGGTACACATGGAGTCGGAAGTTCTTTCTGTGGACTATGAAAAGAAGACCGTAAAGGTCAAGTTAAAGGGCGGAGAAATTATCGAAGACCACTACGATAAGCTGGTTCTGGCTACGGGCTCTCTTCCGAACAAGCTTCCCGTGAAAGGATTCGATTTGGAAAATGTGCAGATGGTGAAGCTGTATCAGAATGCATTGGAAGTAATCGAGAAGGTAAAGGACAAAGCGGCATTCCGGAATGTATGTGTACTGGGAGGCGGCTATATCGGTGTGGAGCTCGCTGAAGCGTTTCGTCGTTTGGGACTCTCCGTAACCCTTGTAGATATGGTCGATCATATCCTGGCAGGATACTTTGATACGCCGTTCTCGGATGAAATCAAGAATCGATTGGAGGAGCACGGTATTCGTCTGGCACTGGGAGAGAAAGTAGAAGAATTCCTTGGAGAAGGAAAGGTTTCTGCCGTGAAGACGGATAAAGGAGAGTATCCGGCAGACATGGTGATCTGCGCGGTAGGATTCAAGCCCAATGCCGGACTCGGAGAGAATCATCTGAAGCTCTATAAGAATGGAGCCTACCTGGTGAATAGAAAACAGGAGACGAGTGATCCTTCCGTTTATGCTATTGGCGATTGTGCAACGCTTTATGACAATGCGAGAGGAAGGGAAAACTATATCGCGCTTGCAACCAACGCGGTTCGTTCCGGAATTGTAGCAGGGCATAACATCTGCGGAACAGCGGTAGAAAGCCTGGGCGTACAGGGATCCAGTGCGCTTGGAATTTACGGGTACAAGCTCGCTTGCACCGGACTTTCTCTTACAGCGGCAGAGAGAGAAGGAATGGCCGTGTCCTATGAAGATTATGAGGATACGCAGCTTCCCGCTTTTATGGAGGTAGAGAATCCGAAGGTCAAGATTCGTATCGTTTATAAGAAGGAAGACAAGAAGATTGTAGGGGCGCAGATTGGTTCAAGCTATGATGCAACGGCGATGATTCATTTCTTCTCCCTGGCTATCCAGAAGGGCTTAACGATGGCGGAACTTCCCTTAGTCGATCTCTTCTTCATGCCGCACTTTAACCAGCCTTATAACTATGTCACTTCCGCCGGTTTGCAGTGGCTGAATAAGGAACTCGGATTACAATAAGATTCGCTTCTTTTTCGTTGATTCGTTCCGGGAATCTGCCTCTTTTTCATCCCTGTTCCGGGAAATTGGTTCCTTTGAAGGTCTAAGCTTTTGCATAGAAAGCTTAGACCTTTTTGCATACCATGGATTATGCGTATACGGAAAGTGTGGGACACGCGCTTGTTCACAAATCTTTCACAGAAGAATTAGCACTCAACACTTGACAGTGCTAACAATACGATTATAATAGAACTATCTTGTGAGACAGTGTATGGCGGGGCTTTGATCCGCCGTGCACCGTAGAGAGAAAGGATGAAATTCGTATTGCCAAAGGATTTTCCCGAGGAAACAGAAGACGCGGGAAATCATCTTATAGAATGTGGGGGAAAAGCGCATGAATATTAATCGTTTTACACAAAAGTCAGTAGAAAGTATCAATAACAGCCAAAAAATTGCGATGGATCACGGAAATCAGGCTCTTGAGCAGGTGCATTTGCTTTTAAGCCTTATTGATGTGGAAGACAGTTTGATTGAGAAGCTTCTACAGAAGATGGGGATTCCTCTGGATGCTTTTCGGAGTGCAGTGGAGGAGAAAATCAATGCGCTTCCGAAAGTTTCCGGCGGGCAGCAGTATTTTTCGCAGGAAGCAAATAAAGTCGTGATGAATGCGGAAGACCATGCGAAGGCGATGGGGGATGAGTATGTCTCTGTAGAGCATATTTTCCTTGCTCTCCTGAAAGATGGCGATAAGACCGTGAAAGAGCTCTTCAAACAGTTCGGTATCACGAAAGAAAAGTTTTTGGAAGCGCTTTCTTCCGTTCGCGGAAACCAGAAGGTCATGACGGACAATCCGGAAGGAACCTATGATGCCTTGAATAAGTACGGTTTCGAAATGGTAGAGCGTGCGAGAGCGCAGAAGTTCGACCCGATTATCGGTCGGGATGAAGAAATCCGGAATATTATTCGAATTCTCTCCAGAAAACAGAAGAACAACCCCTGTTTAATCGGAGAACCCGGTGTAGGAAAAACAGCGGCTGTAGAGGGTCTGGCACAGAGAATTGCAAAGGGCGACGTACCGGATTCCTTAAAGAACAAGAAGATTTTTGCTCTGGATATGGGTTCTCTCATTGCAGGTGCAAAGTATAGAGGAGAGTTTGAGGAAAGATTAAAGGCGGTTCTGGACGAAGTGAAGAAGTCCGAAGGGGAGATTATCCTTTTCATCGATGAGATTCATACGATTGTCGGTGCCGGAAAGACGGAAGGTTCTATGGATGCCGGAAATCTTTTGAAACCGCTTCTTGCGAGAGGCGAGTTGCACTGTATCGGTGCAACAACCCTCGATGAATATAGAAAATATATTGAGAAGGATGCGGCCCTCGAACGTCGTTTCCAGCCGGTTATGGTGGATGAGCCGACCGTAGAGGATACCATTTCCATCTTAAGAGGAATTAAAGAGCGTTATGAAGTGTACCACGGCGTAAAGATTACAGACTCCGCACTTGTTGCGGCGGCGACGCTTTCCGATCGTTATATTTCCGACCGTTTCCTTCCGGACAAGGCAATTGACCTTGTGGATGAAGCCTGTGCCATGATTAAGACGGAGATGGATTCCATGCCGGAAGAGATGGATGAAGAACGCCGTAAGATTATGCAGCTCCAGATTGAAGAGCTGGCTTTAAAGAAGGAAGACGATCAACTTTCCAAGGAAAGACTGGCGACTCTCCAGAAGGAACTGTCCGAGTTGAAGGATAAGTTCAATGTCGAAAAGGCACAGTGGGAAAATGAAAAGAATGCCGTCTCAAAACTCCAGACTCTTCGGGAAAAGAAGAATCAGTTACAGGCGGAGATCAATATTGCCGTGCAAAAGGGCGAGTATGAGAAGGCTTCGAAGTTGCAGTATCAGGACCTGCCAGAGGTAGAGAAGGAACTTGCGGAGGCGGAGAGTGTTGCGCAGAAGGAAGAGAAGAACAGCCTTGTGCATGACAAGGTTACGGAAGAAGAAATCGCGAGAATCATCAGCCGCTGGACGGGTATTCCCGTTACGAAGCTGAATGAGTCGGAACGATCGAAAGTGTTGCACCTCGATGATGAAATTCATAAGAGACTCATCGGACAGGAAGAAGCGGTGGAGAAGGTTTGTGAAGCAATTCTTCGTTCGAAAGCCGGAATCAAGGATCCGACGAAGCCGATTGGCTCCTTCCTTTTCTTAGGCCCCACCGGCGTGGGAAAGACCGAGCTTGCCAAGTCCCTTGCACAGAATCTTTTCGATGATGAAAATGCGATGGTCAGAATCGATATGTCGGAGTATATGGAGAAGTATTCCGTATCCCGTCTCATCGGTGCGGCTCCCGGCTATGTTGGGTATGAAGAAGGCGGGCAGCTTACGGAGGCAGTACGGAGAAAACCGTATTCCGTTGTACTTTTTGATGAAATCGAGAAAGCGCATCCGGACGTCTTCAACATTCTCTTACAGGTACTGGATGACGGGCGGATTACCGATTCTCAGGGCAGGACGGTAGACTTTAAGAATACCATTATTATCCTGACTTCGAATATCGGGGCACAGAGTCTTCTGGACGGCATCAAAGAAGACGGCACGATTCCGGAAGAAGTACGGAAAGAGGTGATGGATGCCCTGCATGCCCACTTCAGACCGGAGTTCCTGAACCGTTTGGACGAGATCATCCTCTTCAAGCCTCTGGTACAGAAAGATATGGAGCGGATTTCCGCATTGATTTTGAAAGATATCAATAAGCGACTTCAGGAGAAGAGACTGCATATTGAACTTTCGAAAGATGCACTGGACTATATTCTGGAAAATGCGTATGAGCCCGGTTTTGGTGCAAGACCGTTGAAGCGGTATATGCAAAAACACGTAGAAACCTTGGCGGCGAAGTGCATTTTGGAAGACAAGGTAAAAGAAGGAGATAAAATCGAAATTGTTCTCAAGAATGGAGAACTGGATGCAGAGGTCAAGTCGTAAGACTTGACCTTTTTTAAAATTCTTCTTTTTTCTCTTAAGTTTATATTTTTAAATAAAAATATTTATGCTAGAATACCAAGCTGTAGTGAATGAACGTAAACTTATAAAAAGGAGAAGAGAATGAAAGCAAAACGAAAATTGCTGGCATTACTGCTTTCCGCGGTGATATTTTGGCAGGGATTTTCCGTAGTGAATGCGGAAGATGCCACCACTACTTCGGGGAGTACAGTTGCCTCGTCATCTTCCACTGTAGGGGGAGAGAGTAGAGCCGCAGCGAGGGAAATTCCCGATGCTGTGCAGAGCGTGGAAATGACGCTGGATAACAAGCCTGTGGATGCGAACACGAAGATTTATTATTTTTCCCAGTTTGCATTAAAGGCGAAGCTGGCACTTAGCGGAAAAGCGGTAAATGAGGGAGACTATACCGTCATTCAACTTCCGGATGCCTTGGAAGCCGCCAATAACGAAGATGTCGCAATCGAAAATGATGACGGACTTGTCATGGCGAAGGCACATTTTGACAGAGGCAGGAAACAGATTACCATCACGTATACCAAAAATGCGGAAGATTACAGCGGATCGGACGGAAGCTTTACCTTTCTGGTGCAGATTGATCGGTCTGTAGTGCAAACTAAGCAGCACGTTCCCATTCATATTACGATTAACGGTCAGGTTGTTGCTTCGGTAAACATGGATTACCAGGGGGTCACAAAGGATGCGGAACCCAGTTTCTGGAAGAATCACGGCGGAAAGATTGAAACCTACGAGGATGCCGACGGGCTTACTCACTACTTACTTCACTTTTATATTCAGGTGAATGGAAGAAAGCTTACAACAGACGGACCCGTTTCCGGAAAGTACACGAATATCATGCTTTATGACAAGCTGATCAGTGAAGTTTTCAACTATGTGGATCCGAGCGATCCTACCCGTTCCATGAACTGGAAAAATGCTTCGGATGCGGATAAATTTTATCCGAGACTGGTAAGAGGCGTTTGGAGATCGGGTTATCGTGACAGCAATTATGTTTTCCATACGGCAGTGGATGACACGGAAGCCAATCGGGGACCGAAGTGGGCGCTCATGAACCCGCAGAATAACAATAAGCCGGCAGGGGGACAAACGGTTCACTTACATTATGCTCCCGATAAGAGATCCTTTGACTATACCGTAGGAGATATGGGGCTGGGAGAAGGCATAGAATTACAGTATTTCGTGGAAATCGGTGAGGTTCCGCAGGACGGCACTACCTATTACAATGATGCTTCCATTACCGGGGACAGCATCAAAATGGAACCGCACCATAGAGAGTTTGCCGTACAGAAAGCCGGTGGAACGTTGAACGGGAAGGGCTTCACCCTTCGAATTAAGAAGGAAAATGAAGATGGACAGCCTCTTTCCGGAGCGAAATTCACCATCGAAAATAAAAGAACCCAAATCAAGAAAGAAGTCACTACCGATGTACACGGAATTGCGGAATTAAAGAATGTCGTTCGGGAAGAGTATGTAATCAAGGAGATTAAGGCACCGGACGGTTATGTTCTTAATAAAAAAGAACAGTACATTTCCAAAGAGGAATTAAAGACCTCTATTGCGGACGGTGCTACGGTCACCAAGGTATTTGTCAATAAAAAAGAGGATGGGAATAAGCCCACAAGCAGGAATATTGTCATCCATAAGGATTGGATTCTGGGAGGAACTTCCGTACAGAAGCCGAACAAGGTAAAGGTTTATCTTGTGGAAAACGGCGTAAAGAATGAAAACAAGGTACAGGAGCTTTCCGAAGAAAATCACTGGACGGCATCTTTCTCGAATCTTCCGAAGAAGGATGCGGCAGGAGCGGAGATTCGCTATACTGTAGCGGAGGAAAACCTTTCCGACTTTACGCCGGCAATTTCCGGAACAGAAGATACGGGATTCACCATCACAAACTATGCCGGAGACCGTGTGGCTATTCCTGTGACGAAAATCTGGAAAGGAAGCGGAGAACATCCGCAGGGCCTTGCCGTGCAGCTCTATGCGGACAGTGTGCGTGTTGCTTCCTATTACTTAACGGCGCAGAACGGATGGCAACATACCTTTGATATGCCGAAGTATGATGATGCCGGAAGGGAAATCCAATATACGGTAACAGAGGAAAACGTATCCGGTTATACGGCAAGTAGAGCCGATGACGGAAGTAACGGCTATAAGAACGTTTTTGTGAATACCAAAGAAAATCCGAACACACCGGGTGGCGGTGGTCATACACCGAATACACCGGGCGGTGGCGGCAACACGCCGAGGAATCCGTCCAATCCGCCTTCCAACACCCCGGAAGAGCCGGGCAATGTACTTGGTGTGGACCGTCCTAGTGTAGGAGAGCAAAAGGAGACCCCGGGAAGAACGGGTGCCGTTCTCGGAGTAGACAGACCGGAAGTAAAGGGCAGTGAACGTGGCGAGACAGATACCGCCGATTCCTCTGCAATGAAGCTGTACGGCATTCTGTTCGGGCTTAGTGTCCTCTCTTTAGGAAGCCTTTCCTTTAAGAATTTTATTTTTAAAAAGAGAGAATTTTAAGCTGTGGTATGAGCGCTATCTTCAATAAACTATGTTATAAAATAGACAGTATAAATTGGATTTATGCAAAATACTCAAAATATAAAACGAATTTCACATATTAAATATGCAAAATGCTAAAAAAATATGCAAAATAGCTTGACCTTTATAAAAGAATAGGGTAGAATGCAGTTGTCCGGAAAGGAAATCGAAATCCGGCATTAACATTGGCGAACAGGTTTAATCGACCCTTACTACTCTATACAGCAGGAAGCCCGACGGAAACGCCGGGTTTTTTGCTGTCTATTTTTAGGGGATTTTTAGGAAATGTGTATTCTCTTTCCAAACATCTATTTTGAAAAGCAGAATGGGAGGGGCAGTAAAAGAAGAACAATAAAAGAAGAGCGGTAAAGGAAGGGAGGAATAGAAAGAGCAGAATAGAGAAAATAAAAGCAATAGCATTTGCCTATAAATAATGAAGCATATACCATTTATTAATTAGTCACAAACGATTATTTTTTATATACTGACAAGGTTACGTTAATTATTTTTATAGTTGCGCTGGAAGTTTCTACTTATGGTCAGGGTAGGGGAAGCGCATGAAAGGAGCACTTATGATGGAGTCTATTATTACGTATCACGCAAAAGAGGTGAGCCCTCATGCCGTTTTAGAGAATGCGGAAGAGCTTTATGCCGGCGGATTTTTCTGCTGTGAGGCAGTGATGAAAGCCATTCGCGATGCTTTCCAGGCGGATGTACCCGAGTCCGTTATTGCGATGTCTTCCGGGATGTCTATCGGAGCAGGTCGTTCGGGATGCATGTGCGGTGCATTAAACGGAGGAATCCTTGCCCTCGGTATGTTCTTCGGAAGAACGACACCGGACGGCCCGAAGGATCCGAAGGTGAATGCCCTTATGGCACTTTCCAAGGAACTGCATGACTGGTTCAGAGAGGCAAATGCAAAGCATGCCGCTTGCTGCCGTGTCCTTACCAGAGGTTTTGAGATGGCGGAAGGGGAGCACAAGAAGCAGTGTATCGCCTTTACCGGACTTTGCGCAGGAAAGGTTGCCGAGATTCTTTGCAGAGAGCTGGGCGTTAAAAATGTGGATGCGGAGCCGATTCAAGGCCTGGAAGCGCCTTTCCTTCCCCCTGTACACGAAGTAAAAGCAGTATAAGGAGCTGCCATTAGCATGGAAAAAATAAAAAAAATCCCCTTTGCCTTCTCGGGCGTAATGCTCGGTATGGCGGCACTTGGTAATTTGTTACAAAGTTATGGAGAAGGCATCCGATACATTTTCGGCTGCATTGCCTTTGTGATTCTAATCCTCCTTCTCTTAAAGCTCATTCTTTTCCCGAATGCGGTAAAGGAAGAGCTTTCCACTCCCATCGGAGCGGGTGTTTTTGCAACCTTTCCCATGGCATTGATGCTGTTTTCCGTGTATGTGAAGCCTTTTATTCCGGGACTCTCTTTTCCGCTTTGGGTTTTTGCAAATGCAATCCATATTGTGTTGATTCTCTACTTTACGAAGACCTATATTCTTCGCTTTGACGAGAAAAATGTGCATACCGTGTGGTATATCGTTTATGTCGGGATTGTTGTGGCATCCCTGACTACACCGGCATATAAGACCTTCGCTTACGGACAGGCTGCTTTTTATTTCGGATTTGTTGCTTTACTGATTCTGCTTTGTGTAGTGACGAAGCGCTATATGAAGCTTCCCGTTCCGGATCCCGCGAAGCCCTTGATGATGATTTATGCGGCACCGATGGCACTCTGCACGGCAGGCTATATTCAGGCTTTTCCGGAGAAGAATAAGAGCTTTGTCCTGTTCTTACTGGTGGCAACTTCCGTAATTTACCTGTTTGCCCTCTTTAAGAGCGTACAGTTCCTTCGCTTCCCCTTCTACCCGAGCTATGCGGCTTTCACCTTCCCCTTCGTAATTTCCGCCATTGCGACGAAGCAGTGCTTTGCGGTACTGACAAAGATGGGCATGAATGTGGCCTTTTTACAGCCCGTGGTTTTAGTGGAGACGATTATTGCGGCGGCATTTACGATTTATGCTTGCTTACGGTATTTCCAATTTATCCTAGCAAAGAAGTAAGAGAACGGCGCTTCACCGGTGTCAGTGCTAAAGCTTTAGGTTTATAAAAAAGGGGCTGTGAAAAATCAAAATATTTTTTACAGCCTCTCTTTTTTTGGATTATTGTTGTCTTTGCGTTTCCGGTTTAGGAGATGTGCTAAAAAGAATAGTCCAATAAGACTTTCCATTCTCATCAACATAATATCCGGAACCGAAAGTTAAAAAATCTCTATCCAACATTAATTTATTATGCTGTTTACTTATCTTAAAAGCAAGAAAAGCATCTTTTGGAGTTTTCGGTCCTTTTGTAGCAATTTCGCCATTCACACCATATCCCAAAGCTAGTTCACCATTCGGTCTAATATGAGACATCCGAATACTTAATTCTTCAGCCCTAATCTGTGCCATTTCTTGTAAGGAATCATTTTCCTCTAAAATGTTCAAGCCTTGTCTATCTCTATACTGATTCACTCTTCTTAAAAGCTCTGCACGATATTCCTCTTGCTTTTCACTAAAATCTTTATTACTTTGACTCTCATCATGTTTTCTTGTTTCGCTAAGATTCTTATTTTTTGTTTCTGTGAAAGTATTGCTTACAGCGTCAGTGTTGTTATTCGTATTATTCTGAGAAATCAAATTCGCACTTTTAGTTTGTACAATATTATCAACCGTCCAAGCCCCATTTTCATTTACAGTAAACCTATCCGGCGTAATGGCATTTTCAAACATCCATCCATTTTCATCAAAACAGTAACACTCTGCAATGCCGTCATGATTGCCGTCAATCCATTGCCAAGAGGACTTGTAGTAATTTCCGTTTCCAAGATCATACCACCATGCATTTTTATTTTCTCCCTTTACCCAGTCCGCTTTGGCGGTTCCGGAAAGAAGAAAGACGAAACTCATGAAGGCGCAGAGTAAGCCCGGTAAGATACGTAGCGAGCTTCCTAAGCCATAGATAAAACTCTTCAGAGTACAGAAAAGCCTTGCTTTTTCCCTTATTTTCTTTTTCATTGCATTCCTCCCTATTTCCGTATTGAAAAAGGAAGGATAAGAGAAGCGCCTCCCCACGCCTCTTTTATCGGCAGGAAAGAAAAAAATATAAAGGAGGAGAGGAAAATGGCGGAAACCTACGGAAAGCGCTCAGCGGTCTTTCGCACGGGCATTGCTGAAAGCGGGAAAAAGCATTATCATAGAAAAAAAGAGGGACTTCCCTTTGGGAAGAGAGGACGGAAAGGAGAAAAAATGAGCCCATTCTCATTTAACCACTTTAACTTTAATGTACTGGATCTGGAAAGAAGCATGAAGTTCTATGAAGAGGCACTGGGGCTCCACGAGCTGAGCAGGAATGAAAGGGACGATTTTATCATTGTCTTCTTGGGGGACGATTCTACGGACTTTCGTCTGGAGTTAACGTATATGAAGGATAGAACAGAGCCCTATGATCTCGGGGAGCAGGAGTACCATCTTGCACTGCGGACGGAGGATATGGGAGCTGCCCATGCACTTCATGAAAAGATGGGATGCATCTGCTTTGAAAATCATGGCATGGGAATCTATTTTATTGAAGATCCGGATGGCTACTGGATTGAAATCATTCCGGACAGAACGAAGCCCATTACATGGCAGTAGAAGAAAGAGAGAAGATGGATTTATTTAGCTATCAGGCAGAAAAGAATCGGGAAAGGATGGCACCGCTTTCCGTACGGATGCGTCCGAGAACGCTGGAAGAGTTTGTCGGTCAGGAGCACATCATCGGGGAGAATAAATTACTTTCCCGTTTAATTCGTGCAGACCAGCTGCAATCTCTCCTTTTTTTCGGTCCGCCGGGAACGGGGAAAACCTCTCTTGCGAAGCTCATTGCCAACCATACGAAGGCGGAATTTATCCAAATCAATGCCACTACCGCCGGAAAAAAGGATATGGAAGAAGCGGTTGGCCGTGCAAAAGAGAATCTCGGTGGGTACGGTCGAAAGACGATTCTTTTTATTGATGAGATTCATCGTTTCAATAAAGCGCAGCAGGACTATTTGCTTCCTTTTGTGGAAGACGGAACCGTGATTCTTATTGGGGCGACGACCGAGAATCCCTATTTCGAAGTGAATTCCGCCTTGCTTTCCCGCTCGAGGCTCTTTGAGTTACTGCCTTTAACGGACGAAGCACTCAGTCGACTTATTGATACAGCCTTAACGGATGCCAAGCGGGGGATGGGAGGCTTTCAAAGCAATCTTACGAAAGAAGGAAGGGATTTTCTATTGGAGCACGCCTTCGGGGATGCCCGCGTGCTGTTGAATACCTTAGAGCTGGCTATACTGAGTACATCTCCGGACAAAGAGGGTGTGATTCAACTCGACAAAGAAACAATCGGCGAGTGTATGCAGAAAAGCATTCTTCGTTACGACGACAGTTCGGAGCATTATGATACGATTTCCGCCTTTATCAAGTCCATGCGGGGAAGTGACGCGGATGCCGCCGTCTACTATCTTGCGAAGATGCTCGAGTCGGGGGAGGATATCCGTTTTATTGCGCGCCGAATTATGATTTGCGCTTCGGAGGATGTGGGAAATGCCGATCCGCAGGCTCTCATTCTTGCCGTGAACGCTTCTCTTGCCGTGGAGCGGGTGGGACTTCCTGAAGCCCAGATTATTCTCAGTCAGGCTGTGACATATATTGCGAAAGCAAAGAAATCGAATGCCGCCATTAAAGCAATCTATGCTGCGCGAGAAGTCGTACGGGAGAAAGGGAATCTCCCGATTCCCACTTATCTTCGGGACGCGCATTACAGCGGGCATGAAAAGCTCGGAAGAGGAGTCGGGTACAAATACCCTCACGACTACCCGGGGCATTTCGTTGAACAGCAATATTTACCGGAAGAAATTAAAGATTTCCGCTTTTATGAGGAAGAGAAGTAGACAGTTTAAGAACTTGGCTTCTGTGAAAATGGAGAAGAGGGGTTAGGAATACGCAAAATATATGCTATTCTTTAAGAAATAATACAGAAAAAGGCAAAATCTTTTTATAGAGTTCATGCTAGGATACTTCGGTACCGTAGAGGAGTTTCCTTTTCTACAGAAGATAAAAATGCGCAGTGTTGCGCTTAGGGAGAAAGGTGCACCGGCACCATGGGAGGAGTACTTTATGAAGAAAGCATTATGGATGGTTTTAGCGAGCCTGATGTTGTTTTCCGTTGCTTGTGGTAAGAAAGCGGATACAAAAGGAAGCCAGGCCGCGCAGACGGAACCCAGTTCGGAAGCCTTGTCAGAGAACAGTTTGAGCGCAACGGTGCAGAAGCTCGAGAACAATAAGTTGACAGTGGAAACCGGTGAAGGCAAGGTGATGAACTTTGATGTCAAAGGGGCAAAGCTGGATAAAAACTGGGAGTTGAAGCCCGGAGACGAAGTGGAGATCAGCTATGAAGGGACGGAACCGCAGGATGGTATGGCAATCAAGGGCGTTACGGTATCTGTACCCTATGAGTTCACTACCGAAGAGTTTAACGATGAACAAAACTTCTATGGCGAGATTACCGCTGTAAATGACAGCAGCATTTCCGTAAAAGAGATTCCGGACTTCCGCGAGGCGGCACTGGAAGGGGAAAATACAGAAGGCAAGAAGTACGGCGATACGATTACCTTCCAGAGACCGAGTTTTGAAATTGACCTGACAAAAGGAGGATTGAAAGTCGGATCGGAAGTCAGTGTGTACTATCTTGGCGATCTGCACAATAATCCGTTGGCTTTCTATATGATTACGGAAGACAGTATGGATGATGAAAGTGCGGATACTTTACGGGTAAAGGGAACCATCGAGAAGATTGACGGAGAAGTGTTCACGCTGAAAGGAGACGATCAGCACAGTTTCCGCTTTACAACGGACGGCAATGATGCCCTGACGAAAGAAGTAGAGGCGAATAAGGGAAAGACCGTTGAAGTAAGCTACAGCACTTCTCTGAAGGCAAGAGTCTCTCTTGCAGAGAGCATTAAAGCGGTGCAGTAGGAGAAAAGTCAGCATAGAGACAGAAGCTCTGTGCCGGAATAATACTATCTGTGCCGGAAAATACTAAGAATAAAAACAGGTCTATAGCGAAGGACTTGAGAATTCCTTCCGCTATAGACCTGTTCTTTCTTTACAGCGTGTCGCTATCATACAGAATCGTGAACGGTCCGTCGTTGATAAGCTGAACCTGCATATCGGCACCGAATTTTCCATGTTGCAGAGGAATGCCTTCTTCTCTGATTCTCTGCATGAAATACTCGTAGAGTTTTTCTGCGTGGGCAGGGTCGCCTGCATCAATGAAGCTTGGACGGTTGCCTCTTTTGGTGTTGGCATAAAGCGTAAACTGGCTTACGAGCAGAATACTTCCGGAAATGTCCCGTATAGAAAGGTTGGTCTTTCCGTTCTCATCTTCAAAGAGGCGGGCATCCAACACTTTTTTCACCATCTTGTCTGCAACCGTCTCGGAATCGGTGTTTTTCACACCCAGTAAAATCATATATCCTTTTTCCACACTGCCGAGGGTCTCACCGGAAACGGAAACGGAGGCGGAAAGAACTCTTTGTACTAAACAACGCATAGGCTTCTCCTGTTTTTACTTTATGGAATGGATTCTACTTAAATTGCTTCTGCACTGTATCATAATGGAAATCATATTTTGCGAGTTCTTCTTCGATGGTCTTCTGATTGATATCCTCTACTTTACAGAGTTCTTCCAGACCGGGATATTCATCCCGTAATTTCATGTTCAGAAAGCTGAGCAGAATCATAGGGTCTTTTGGGATTGTCATTTTATTTTCTCTTTTTCTCCTTTTTATTTTGCTTCTCCGCCATGGCATCGACCATTTTTTCCAGAAGCTGCTTCTTTAAGTATACTTCAAACGCCAGAAGACTGAAGAAGCAGAATTGTTGCAGATCCTCGCGTTCTTCTATAGAAAGTGTCTCAAAGTGCGGGTCTTTTTCGGAGAAGGAAGTCTGTGCTTTTTGAAAACTTTCCTTCACGTCCTCTATGACATTTTGCATCTCTACATTCGCAAAGGAGAAGACCTCTTCATAGATATCTTTGAGCTTAGGCTCTGTTTTGTTGTAGAAATAATTTTCATTTAGAGGATGGAGGATGATTTCAATATCGGAGAGACTCAGCATACTCTTATAGTAGTAAATAAAGAGTAAAATCAACATGTGGTTCTTGTTGTAGCGTTTTCTCACCGGTGGCGGAAGAATATGATTTTTGGCATAGTTATTAATCATGGTCTTCGTGAGTGCCTTGTCTTCTTCGTATCTTCGCATAGAAGAGAGGTGCTCTTCCATGAAGCCGGTTACCTGGTCCATGTAGAGCTCTAAAGAGGGCAGGTCACTCCCGTGCACATGATGTAGATTCTCCAGATAGGAAATTAATTCTTTTAGTAATTTGTCGTCCATGCAGAAAGTATAGCATAGTGGAAATTCTTCACAAGGGGAGAAGAGGAAGAAATATCGCCGGGGTTTCGGCGGAATGGCAAAGCGCCGGGATTTATGTTATTCTGTTTTGAAAAGCGCAGAGGGAAGGAAAAAGGGGAAGCCATGGATCTCAATTCTATTTTAAATAAAGAACAGGTGGAAGCGGTACGAAACACGGAGGGACCGCTTTTGGTACTTGCCGGTGCGGGATCCGGAAAGACCAGAGTGCTTACGCATCGGATTGCTTATTTGATAGAGGAGAAGGGCGTTTTCCCCTCTCACATTCTTGCCATCACCTTTACCAACAAAGCGGCAAAAGAGATGCAGGAGAGAGTAGAAAGGCTCCTTCCGGAGGAAGGAAGAGGTGTGTGGGTCTCCACCTTTCACAGTATGTGTCTACGGATCCTGAGAAGCAACATTGCTTTGCTTGGATATGGCACGGATTTTTCCATCTATGATACGGACGATCAGCGAACACTGATGCGCCAGATTCTGAAAGAACGCAAAATCGACGGAAAAACACTTCGGGAAAGAGCGGTTTTGCAGAAGATTTCGGAAACGAAAAACAGAGGCGGAGATGCCGAGGCATTTCGGGAGGAGAGTGACGGGGATTACATCAGTAAGTTAATCTACGACTGTTTCTGTCTTTATGAAGAAAAGATGAAGAAGAACAATGCGCTGGATTTCGATGATTTGCTACTGAAAACCCTGGAGTTGTTTGAAAAATTTCCGGAAGTACTCGCGCGCTATCAGGAGCGCTTCCGCTATATTTTAGTGGATGAGTATCAGGATACAAATGATGTGCAGTTCCGCCTGATTGACGCCTTAGCGGAAAAATACAGGAATATCTGTGTGGTGGGAGATGATGACCAAAGCATTTATCGCTTCCGCGGGGCGAATCTTGAAAATATTCTTTCTTTTGAATCCCATTTTCCGACCTGCGCTACCGTGAAACTGGAGCAGAACTATCGTTCGACTGCACCGATTTTGAACCTTGCAAATGCCGTCATTGCCGAGAATCCGCACCGTAAGAGAAAAACGCTCTGGACGGAGAAAAAAGAGGGAAAGAAGGTTGTCTTTGAGGAGTATGAAAGTGCAGAAGAAGAAGCGCGCGATGTAATCAGAAAGGTTCGGAGAGAGGGACTTCCCTACAAACGTTTTGCGATTCTGTATCGAACGAATGCACAGTCCCGTTTGTTTGAGGAGCAGTGCATCACCTGGAACATTCCCTATCAGATTGTAGGCGGAGT
Organism: Lachnospiraceae bacterium; assembly: GCA_015258095.1. GTDB lineage: Bacteria > Bacillota > Clostridia > Lachnospirales > Lachnospiraceae > Oribacterium. Next base: position 53,238 of record JABZIV010000002.1, on the reverse strand, counting down.
GAATTTCTATCAGCGGAAAGAAATCAAGGATATGCTTGCCTTCATGAAACTGGTGGTCAACACGAAGGACGATGTGGCATTCCGCAGAGTGATTAATGTACCGAAGCGCGGTATAGGGGAAGCGAGCGTAGAGAAGCTTGCGCAGTACGGCAGCAGTATAGGGTTTTCTCTTATGGAGTCGCTGCCGTTTGCGAGTGCGGCAGGATTGTCCGGGAAGGCGCTTTCTGAAGTGACGCGGTTCATGAATATGGTGGAGGGATGGAAAGAACTGCCGCTTCAGGAACTTATGGAACACATTCTGAAGGATACGGGATATGAAGAAGACTTAAAAAGCGAGGGAGAAATTGAGGCGGAAAGCCGTATGGAGAATCTTTCCGAGCTTTCCGGGAAACTTTCCGGCTTCCTTTTGGAAAATGGGGAGCAGGCGACGCTTGCCGCTTTTCTGGAGGAAGTTTCTCTTCTTTCCGACTTGGATCGAAGCGACCTCACGGAGGATAAAATCACCCTGATGACCATTCACGGGGCGAAGGGACTGGAGTTTCCCATCGTGTTTCTCGTAGGACTGAGTGACGGGCTTTTCCCCGGTGCGCTCAGCATAGGAAATGAGCAGGAAATGGAGGAGGAGCGAAGACTTTGCTATGTCGGCATCACCCGCGCGGAAGAGGAACTCTATTTGAGCTCCGCACGGAGCCGTATGGTTAACGGGCAGACGCAATATTTTAAAATCAGTCGCTTCTTTGAGAATTTGCCGGATGCACTTGTGGAAAAGAAGCTTCTGTATAGGGCAAAGCCTTCGGAGGAAGCACTTTTTCAGGAGAAAATGAGCAGAGCATCGTACGGCAGTCTTGAGGGCTTAAAATCGTACGGATTGTTGCAAAAGGGATTTAAAAAGGCGGAAAAAGAGAAACCGGCATATAGCGCAGGAGACCGCGTGTCGCATATCAAGTTCGGAGAGGGCACGGTAGTCTCCGTGGAAGAGGACACGAAAGATTACCTTGTGACGGTACTCTTTGATACAGCGGGGCAGAAGAAGATGATGGCAGGCTTTGCAAAGCTGAAAATGCTTTAAAAATCTATTTAGAGGGTATAGATCATATCTTCCCAGGAAACACCGCCCCATACGGAAGGAGAAGGTCCGATGTGCTGAAAACCGAGTTCCTCATAAAACGATACAAGAGGGATGTGACAGGTGAGATGAATGGTTTCCGTCTTCCGCTCTTTCTCCCTTTTCTGGTAGCGTTCCATGATGGCGGAGGCAATGCCCTTTCCGCGGTATTCGGGAAGGATTTCCAGACTGAGCAAAAAGCAGTGCTTTGCCCCCTTTTCGTGAAGAGAAGCATCGGTGAAAAACGCATCCCGAAAGACGGTATCACCGGAGTGAATACCGCTCAGAAAACCGGCTATTTTTCGATTGACCTGGTCAAAGGCAAGCAGAAAGTCTTCCGGAGCGGCTTTTACGCGTTCAGCAATTTCCTCATAGCTATTGGCTTCATTTTCCGGAAAACAGATGCGCTCCATTGCACTGAGAATGGGGATATCTTCTATTTCCGCACTGCGAAAGAGGTAGCGCCCGTCGTTTCTCATTTGTATACTCCCTTCAAAGCTTTTCTATAGCATAACAGGGAAAGCGATTTAAGGGAATAGAAGAATCAGACAGACGGTGTACAGGGTAAGGGCATTTGTGGTATCGTAGGAAACTATAGTGCATAGGAAGAGTGTGGGGACTATCGATGGAGAGAAGTTTAAAAGACCGGGTATATCATTTCGTCCTGGAAGATATCTTTCAGGGAAATATTACTTCGGGGGATATTTTAAATGAAAAAGCCCTGGTGGAGAAATACCGGTGCAGCAAATCGCCGGTGCGAGAGGCACTCATGGCACTTTGTGCAGAGGGAGTCCTTAGGAATATCCCCCGTTACGGCTATGAAGTGATACGGTACAGTAAGGATGATATCTACGATATGCTCGCCTTCCGTTTTATCCTGGAGAGAGGGGTTCTTCTGGAGTGCGGAAAGGACTTGAGCGCGGAGGACTTCCGGGATCTGGAGAAAATCAATGCGGATTGCAGTGAAAATGAAACGGATGCGATGACCCATTGGCGGCACAATACGGAGTTTCATCTGCGGCTCATTTCCGTCTGCCATAACAGTTATATCATTGAGCAGCTGGAGAGCTGTATGGGGAGATTGAAACGGGCTTATGCCCAGTATTATTGGAAGAAAGAGAAGGAGATTCTTTTTTCGATGGATACGGCGCACCATGTGGATATCGTTTCCGCTCTTCGGGAAGGGGATGTGCCGAAGGCGGTTTGCTTTTTGGAAGAAGACTTGAAAGATTTCGGAGAGTATAGCGGGTATCGGAATAATTTACATTTTCCGAAGTAGTTTTTGGACGAGGAATAGATCAGAAAAAGAAAGAAACGGCATAGAATCAGAACAGGGCAGTGACGGAGAGAAGGTTCGCATTCTCCGTTGCTGCCTTTCTCTTTAGAGGAAGATTTTATCTTGCCTGAAGTCTCTTCAACTTGCACAAAACAAGACGAATATTTTCGGGAAAAATGGCGAGTGACTATTAATCGCACTACTGATATGATTAGAAATAGGAACAGGAAAAGAGGGAAAGTGTATGGAAGAGAAATTGATCAAGAATTATACCGAGATTTTGGAGAATGAATTGGTTCCGGCGATGGGATGTACGGAGCCGATTGCCATTGCTTATGCAGCGGCATCCGCACGGAAGTTGCTTTCTGAGGAAGTAAAGCATATCGACTTGTTCTGTTCGGGGAATATCATTAAGAACGTGAAGGCGGTGACGGTACCGAATTCCGGCGGACAGAAGGGGATGCAGGTTGCAGCCATTCTCGGCGCAATCGGGGGAGATTCCGATAAGAAGTTGGAAGTCTTGACCTCCGTTACCGACGAAGACCGGGAAAAGTGCAGAAGTCTGGTGGATAGCGGCTTTTGCATCGTGAAGTTTGTAGAGAATGTGCCGAAACTCTATATTCGTGTGGAGATGCGCGGAGAGAATCATGCTGTGCGTTTGGACATAGCGGACCAGCACACGAACATCGTCCTGATGGAGAAAGACGGAGAAGTGCTCTATAAGGAAGGGGGAGAGGACAAGCAGAATCTGGTTTCTACAGGAGGAGACCGCAGTCTGATGTCCTTAAAGGGCATTCTGGAATATGCCGAGGCGGTTGATTTATCGAGTGTAGAAGCGATTTTACAGCGGCAGATTGACTACAACCTTTCCATTTCCCAGGAAGGCTTGGACAATGCCTGGGGAGCGAGCGTGGGAAAAACCATTTTGGAAACCTGGGGGCATGATGTGAAGTCTTGTGCCTGCGCAAGGGCGGCGGCAGGGTCCGATGCCCGTATGAGCGGATGTCCGCTTCCCGTTGTAATCAATTCCGGTTCGGGAAATCAGGGCATCACGGTCAGTATGCCGGTAGTCGAGTATGCGAAGTCTCTGGAGGTTTCGAAGGAGAAGCTCTATCGCGCTCTAATTGTCAGCAATCTGGTTTCCGTTTATATCAAACACTATATTGGCGCTTTGTCCGCCTTCTGCGGTGCGGTCAGCGCGTCCTGCGGAGCGGGAGCGGGAATCACCTACCTTTGTGGAGGAGATTACCAGAAGATTGGAAGAACGATTTCGAACACCCTCGGGAATGTCGGCGGAATTGTTTGTGACGGAGCAAAGCCGAGCTGTGCGGCAAAGATTGCCTCTTCCGTTCATGCAGCGATTCTGGCTCATTCGATGAGTATGAAGGATCAGGGCTTTAAGGGCGGTGAAGGCATTATTGAAGAGGATATTGAGAATACGATAAAGAATATCGGCTATATCGGAAAAGTCGGGATGCTTTCTACGGATCGGGAGATTCTGAATGTTATGACGAACCAAGTGGATGTGGACTCCTGCCTGTAAGATTTTTCGGTAAGAGCCGTATCCTTCATCTCATGCGCCGGTGTTTCGGACGTATGACTATATCATCTTGAGGAGGATTTATGGAAAAGCAAGGTTTTTTGCATAGCCTGCCCTTTAAGCTCTTAGTGGCGCTTGTTCTGGGCATCGTTTGCGGTCTCGCTTTAAGCAACATGGATCAAAGCGGTATCGGTAAGGCACTGTTAAACATCGTAGTGACGGTAAAGTTCATTGCGGGACAGTTTATCAGTTTCTGTGTTCCGCTGATTATCATCGGCTTCATCGCACCATCGATTACGAGGCTGGGGAGCAGCGCCTCCAGAATGCTGATTGTGGCATTGATTCTCGCGTATGTTTCCTCTATCGGTGCGGCATTCTGTGCGACAGCGGCAGGGTTCGGCATTTTACCGCACCTGAATATCAGTCCGGATGTCGACGGTCTGAAGGACTTGCCCGGTGTAGTATTTGAGCTTACGATTCCACAGATTATGCCTGTGATGTCTGCTCTGTTCTTCTCTATTCTGGTTGGTCTTGCAGCGGCATGGAATCGGTCCAAGCTGATTACGGGGGTACTCGAGGAGTTCCAGCAGGTGGTTCTTTCCATTGTGACACGGTTCGTCATTCCCGTACTTCCCATCCTGATCGGCACGACGTTCTGTACACTGGCGTATGAAGGTACTATTACGAAGCAGTTACCCATTTTCCTGATTATTATTGTGATTGTTATGATAGGGCACTACCTTTGGATGGCTCTTCTTTATGGTATTGCAGGGGCTTATTCCGGAAAGAATCCGTGGAATATCATCAAGAATTATCCGCCTGCATACATGACTGCTGTAGGGACGATGTCCTCCGCTGCAACGCTTTCCGTTGCTTTGGAGTGTGCAAAGAAGTCCGTTCCGACTTTACGGGATGATATGGTGGACTTTGGTATTCCTCTCTTTGCGAATATTCATCTTTGCGGATCGGTTATGACAGAGACCTTCTTCGTTATGGCTGTATCGAAGATGCTTTACGGAGAGTTCCCGCCCATTCAGAAAATGGTTCTGTTCTGCCTCTTACTGGGCGTGTTTGCCATCGGTGCGCCGGGTGTTCCGGGCGGTACGGTTATGGCGTCCCTGGGCTTAATTACGGGCGTTCTTGGCTTTGATGAGAGCGGAACGGCATTGATGCTGACGATTTTCGCCCTGCAAGATTCCTTCGGTACAGCTTGCAATGTTACCGGAGACGGAGCATTGACTCTGATTCTTACGGGATATGCGGAAAAGCACGGGATAAAGGCGGAAAAGATAGAAGCGGTACTGTAAGATAGCGAAAAGTGCCTGCGATGCGGCAGGCACTTTTTTCATGCTCATTACACAGTACTTTGGTTGTTTCTTCTTTCCTTTTATGCTACACTCTCCTTCGTTATCATCGTGGAAGTAAGAGTATGTTTTCCTCCGCTTTTTTAAGAAAGGGCAGGGAAGCATTTTTTCTCTGCTTTCACATCAATAAAGCGAGTGCCGAGGAAAGGCTTTGGTATCTCGCAGCTTAGTGTGTTCGAGACCTTCCACACTTAAAACAAAACTAAAGGAGAGTATGATGCATTTTCAAGACAAAAGAACCAGAATGATGACGGAAGCCGCGGTAATCTGCGCAGTGTATGTGGCGCTCGTGCTGTTGTTTAAGCCGATTAGTTTCGGGGCAATCCAGTTTCGTATTGCAGAGGCCCTCTGCATTCTCCCATTTTTTAGCCTGTCCGCTGTACCGGGGCTGACACTGGGGTGTTTACTCGGGAATTTCTTTTCGGGAGCGGCGATGCCGGATATCCTTTTCGGTACACTGGCAACCTTTATCGGTGCCATTTTGAGCTATAAGATACGAAACGTAAGTAAGTGGCTGGTCTGTGTTCCACCAATCCTTGCCAACGCGATTATTGTTCCTTTCGTTTTACAGTATGCTTACGGCGTGACCGATGCATATTATTTTCTCTTTGCAACGGTAGGAATCGGAGAGGTTCTTGCAGTAGGTGTTTTAGGCAATGTTTTACTGCTTGCCCTAGAGGGGCGAAAGGCGCTGATTTTCCGTACGGAGTAAGTAGTGGAAAAGCCGATATAAAGTAGCAGTTTACAGGAAATTGTTTTATTCTGTTCTGTGTACGGAGGAGATTCTTTTTCTTTGGAGGACGTTATGTACGACATTCATTTTGATAAACCTATATGGGTGCACTTTATTGGGATCGGAGGAATATCCATGAGCGGTCTTGCGGAAATTTTGCTGGATCGCGGGTTTAAGGTGACCGGTTCGGACATGAAGGCATCTCCTCTGACAGACCATCTAGCTTCTCTCGGGGTGAAGATTTATGTGCCGCAGAGCAGGGAGAATGTGCAGGACGGCGTCGAGCTTTGTATTTATACCGCTGCTATTTCGGAGAGTAATCCGGAATTAAAGGAAGTAAAGAGACGGGGGATTCCCGTGATGAGCCGTGCGGAGCTCCTTGGACGGATTATGCGGAATTACAAGGAAGCCATCAATGTCTCCGGAACGCACGGAAAGACGACGACGACCTCCATGATTGGAGAGATTCTGATGGAAGCACAGATGGATCCCACGATTACCGTTGGTGGAATGATGAAGGATATCGGAGGGAATCTTCGGGTAGGAAAGTCCGATGTTTTCCTGGCGGAGGCCTGTGAGTACACGAACTCCTTCCTCTCTTTTTTTCCGACCATAGAAGTGGTACTCAATGTGGAAGCGGATCACCTGGATTTCTTTAAAGATATCAATGATATACGAAATTCCTTTCGGAAGTTTATCGAGAAATTACCGGAACACGGCATCCTTGTTTTCAACAAAGACATTCCCCATGCCGAGTTTTTCTTAGAGAATCTTCCGGGACGGAAGATTATTACCTTTGGTCACCAGGATGCGGATTATACGGCAAACTTCATTTCTTACGATCACTATGCCCGTCCAACCTATACCCTCTTTGAAAAAGGGGAGGATAGGGGAAAAGTGAGTCTGGGTGTTACGGGAGAGCATAATATCTATAATTCCCTATCTGCCATAGCGGTGGCACGTGCCATCGGGATTCCTCTTGAAACCATTAAAAAAGGCCTTGCGGAGTTTACCGGAACGGATAGGCGCTTCCAGCGAAAAGGGACGATAAACGGTTTTACCATCATTGATGATTATGCCCATCATCCGCAGGAGATTGCAGCGACCATTGCTACGGCAAAGAAGTATCCCCATAAGAAGCTCTGGGTAGTATTTCAACCCCATACTTACTCCAGAACCCTGGCACTGATGGATGATTTCGCGGGGGCTTTGTCGCAGGCGGATGAAATTATTCTTGCGGATATCTACGCTGCAAGAGAGAAAAACACGGTAGGAGTGAGCTCGGATGATCTTCGAAAGTTGATGCTTTCCCAGAATACGAACGTATACTATATTCCGGATTTTTCTTCTATAGAAAGCTTCATTCTGTCTCACGTGGAAGAGGGCGATCTGGTGATTACGATGGGAGCGGGAGATATTGTCAACGTGGGAGAGCATCTACTCTCTCTTCCCGGGGCGAAGAAGGCGGAGGATTAATGAAATGGATGCAGTAAAGAACAATAAAGGACGGATTTTGAATTACTTGCAGATTATTGTCGGCTGCTTTATTACGGCGTTTTCCGTGAACTATATACTGATACCGAATAAACTGTCTACCAGTGGTGTGACAGGATTATCCCAGATGGCACAGCAATTTACGGGCGTGAACTACAGCTATATTTATTACTTTTTCAGTGTTTCGATTCTGGTTGTTGCTTTTATGACGCTGAAAAGGGACGAGTTTATGAAGATTATCTTTGTGTCCTTCCTTTACCCGACCCTTCTGGTTCTAACCAGTAAATTCCATTTTGTGTTCGTACAGGGAGAGATGTTTCTGGTATGTATCTATTTTTCTCTGTTCTATGGACTGGGTTCCGGACTCGTTCTTCGTGCCGGCGTGACTTATGGCGGGACGGATACCATCGCCCGCATTTTGAACCGTAAGGTCTTTAAGAACGTGGCAATCAGCAGGATTATGCTGATTCTGGATGGCAGCATCCTGATTTCTCTTGGATTCGTCTTTGGAAAAAATATTGCACTCTATGCCCTGGTGAATCACGTCATCTGCATTTACATCATGGATTATATGCTTTTCGGTTTCCGGCAGAAACTGTATAAGGTGCAGATTATTCCGTATGACAATACGGATAGTGAAAAAATCACGCAGTATATTCTCGCTATGAGAAGAGGTGTAACCGTGCACAAAGTTGTGGGAGCTTATACGCATGCGGATAAGATGATGCTCTCTTCTATTGTTTCGCCAAGACAATCTGCTTTAATCCGTACCTATCTTGCGGAAAATTTCCCGAAGGCATTTATGGAAGTTTCCCCCATTGTAACGGTATATGGTATTGGAGAGAGGTTCGTGCGCATTCAGAAAGACGACTAAGCATAAATCCACCTTATCCGAAAGAAAATTGCGATAGCTTATGTCCGCTTTTGAAAAGAAAGCAGGCATAAGCTATATTTTTTGCTGGGAAACCGCACTTTATTTCCTGTAAACACACCTATACGGATAGAAACATACAAGTATCGCTATTTTTTCTCCCGTGACAGGCAAGCTACTATAGCAATAAAAGAAAGCGAAAGCCGAACGAGCGGCAATGCTTAGAGCTATAGGAGAGCAGAATCATGGAACGGGCGGATACAGACAGAACGGAGAAGGAAAAACAGAATTGGAAGAGTGGGAAGCTCGATTATATGCTTCTTGGACAGCAGATTAAGAAGTACCGTGTACAAAAGAAGCTTCGACAGAAGGATCTTGCCGCTTTAGTATATACTACGACCAATACGATATCCCGTGTAGAAGTAGGGAGTATAGGATGCAGTCTGGAACTCCTGTTATCGATTGCGGAAGTTTTGGAAGTCAGCCCCGATGCGCTTCTTTTCGGAAATTTCAATCCTCTGTTCAGCCGATTTTATCCTTACTTCTGGGAGATGAAAGACGCTATTTCTAAGAAGATAGCGGAGTCCCTGCAAGAGATATTTACGGAAATGGATCAGAAAGAAGAGCTGCTTCTTGTGGAAAAGGATTTTCGGGAATGGGTTTCCCGCTTTTACCCGGAAGGGGAAAAAGAAAGCGAAGCGAAGGAGAAAGAGGGGAAAGGCCGAGCACTTTCGAGTTCACCGGAGGAGACGCTGCGGGATGCAATGAAAGAAGAGGATGCGCAAGCGGAAGAGAATAATCGGAAGGAAAAGGCATCACGGGAGGAGCACTCTGTAAAAGAAGAGGTACAGGGGCATGCTTTTTTGGAAGACCGAGCGGATAAAACGGTTACGGACGGATTGAGCTGGAAAGCCTCTATCGGCGGGAGAAAGAAGAAAAGCGATTGGTTTGCGGAGGAGTTTGCAAAGGATGTAAAACGCAGAAAAGAGGAAGAGGAACGCGTAAGGAAAGAAGTTTTCCGGGAAGAGCTTCTAAAGGAAGAGGACAGAATTCGGAAAATGGAAGAGGAAGTGGAACTTGCCCGTGAGAAACTGAGGGAGAAAGTCAAGCGGGAGGAATCTTTCTCCTATGCCGCGGATAGTTTCCTTTTTCCCAAGAGAGAAATCGCGGAAGCACGGATAGAGGAAAATGTAGTGCAAAAGAAGGCGGAAAAACCGAAGCAAAGAGTACGTTTCAAGAGAGGAGAAAGGTAGGATTTGCCTATTTCTTGCGCTTTTTAAGAAAAAGCACTATAATGAGCAGACACTCATCAAAGAGTGTCTTTTTTTGTGGCACATGAAAAACGGTCTTTCGCTGACGGTTCACTCCTTTGGAGAAAGACTGTAAAAGAAGCGATTCGATATGAGTTGAGGTTTATTATGGATGAGGTATTCATCATGCGTGGAGGGAAGCCCCTTCATGGAGAAGTTGTTATAGGAGGAGCAAAGAATGCCGCACTGGGTATTGTGGCAGGTGCTTTGCTTACAGAAGATATAGTTACCATCGAGAATTTGCCGGATGTGCGCGATGTCAATGTGATGCTGGAAGCTTTAAAAGAGATTGGCGCGGACGTGCAGAGGAAGGATTCCCATACCGTTACGATTGAGGCGAAGGACCTGCACATGCACAGCATCGACGATCAGTACATTCGAAAGATTCGTGCATCCTATTATTTCATCGGTGCGCTTCTTGGAAAATATCATGAGGCGACCGTACCCCTTCCGGGAGGCTGTGCCATTGGGCAACGACCGATAGACCAGCACTTAAAGGGGTTCCGTGCCCTCGGCACACGGGCGGAGATAGAGAACGGCTATTTGGTTGCGAAAGCGGAAGATGGCCTGGTTGGAAGTCATATTTATCTGGACGTTGTCTCGGTCGGCGCAACAATTAATATCATGCTTGCGGCAGTTCTTGCGGAGGGATGCACCATTGTGGAGAACGTAGCGAAAGAGCCGCATATTGTGGATGTAGCGAACTTTCTGAACAGTATGGGGGCAAATATCCGTGGAGCCGGGACGGATACGATACGGATTAAAGGCGTTCGTCGCCTGCACGGAACGACCTATGCCGTGATTCCGGATCAGATTGAAGCGGGAACCTTCATGTGTGCCGCAGCGGTAACAAGAGGGGATATCCTTGTGAAGAATGTGATTCCGAAGCACATGGAGTCCATTTCGGCAAAGCTTCTGGAGATGGGAAATACCATTATCGAGTATGATGAGAGCATACGGGTTGTTGGCAAACTGGAGCAAGACGCGACAGATGTGAAGACCCTTCCGTATCCCGGTTTTCCGACCGATATGCAACCGCAGATTTCGGTTACCCTGTCCCTTGCCAGAGGGAATGCCATGGTGACCGAATCCATTTTCGAAAACCGCTTTAAATATGTGGATGAACTGACGAGAATGGGAGCGAAGATTAAAGTAGAGGGCAATGTCTCGGTTATTGAAGGGCAGAAGCTTCTGACAGGCGCCTCCGTAAATGCTCTTGACCTTCGCGCGGGAGCCGCACTGGTTCTTGCCGGTCTGGCCGCGCAAGGCGTCACCGTTGTACATGACATCGGGTATATCCAGAGAGGATATGAGCATTTTGAGAAAAAGCTGCAAAGTCTCGGGGCGGACATCGTTTTAGCGGAAAATGAGAAAGATCAGCTCAAGTTTCGCATGAAGGCGGTATGAGAAAGAAGAGCACAAAGCCCGCCTTCTTCCTTTCTTCGGAAGAAGACAGAAAAATACAGGCTCTAGCGGTTTTTATTCACAAAGCGGACAGTTATTCTGCCTGGTAGCACAGAGCATATTCCAGGAAATAGGCGACACCGTATTTCATCACGGATTCATCGATTTGAAAATAAGGACTATGTTGAGGAGAGCGCAATGCCTCCTCTTTTTTTCCGGCACCGAGAATCAGAAATGCCTTGGGATTCTCATATTTCGCGAAGTCTTCTCCACCGGTAATAAAGGGAAGCGTCTCTATTTTTTCTTTGGGGAAAATATGTGCGATGGCGTTTTGTCCTGTTTTCACCACTTCCGCATCGTTGATGGTAACAGGAGGTCCCGGGAAATAGCTTACTTTGATTTCCGCTCCGGTTTCTGTTGATAGGCCGTCGGCGATTCGTTTTAAGATGAGCGGAAACTTTTCGCGGTCTTCCGGAGTGGAAGCACGACAAGTTCCCTTCAAAGTGGCGTTTTCCGGAATGACGTTGAAATTGCTTAGTGCTTCGAAAGAGGTAACACTGATTACGGATGGCCGCACGGAGGAAAGCTCTCTGGAACGTACCCGCTCCATAGCTTGACAGAAGGAAACCCCGACACTGATAGGGTCAATGCCGTGCTCCGGATGGGCTGCGTGGGTACCTTTTCCCTTGATTTCGATGAGGAAGGTATCGGCGGATGCCATTACAGGGCCTACCGGTAGCGAGGCGATGCCGGGCGCAAAAGCGGTGAAAACGTGCAGTCCGATGAGGCGATCACAGTCTTTTACGGCAGGGAGATCCTTTAAATATCCGGAACCGCTGTCTGCAATATATTCTTCGGCGGGTTGGAAGAGGAAGTGAAAGTCCAGAGAGAACTCTGCCCTGTGACGATGGGCCAGAATTGCCGTTGCAAGGAGGATGGCGGTGTGTGCATCATGTCCGCAGGCGTGCATGACTCCATCCTGTTCGGAAGTAAAGGAGCAGACGTTTTTCTCTTGAATCGGTAAAGCATCGATATCAGCACGGATTCCCAGGATTTTTTTCTTTCCCGCTTTTTTGTCGGATGAGACCGCATCTTTTTTCTCTCCGGAGACAAAAGCGATAACGGCTGTTTTATAGGGGGTGATACACTCTATTCCTTCTCTACTTAAGATTTCTATAATTGTTTTTTGGGTATGGTACTCTTCCCAGGAGAGTTCGGGGTGCGCATGGAGGGTTCTCCGCATACGAATCAGTTCCTCTTCAAATTCCTCGGCGATTTGTAAGCTGTTCATTTTTTACTCCTTTTCCGTTTAAATCCTGCTTTGTTTTTTCGTTTCCTTCTTGTAGAGGAGGATTTTTTTAAACTGTATTTTCTTTCAAGAGGCTATTTTAACACAAGTTTTTCTCGTTCTGTTATGGATAGAGTGTTATAATGCAGAAAGATTTGTGCCCGAAAAGGCATAGAAAAGTGTTTCAGAAGGAGAGAAGAATGAAGATTGCAATGGGAAATGATCATGCTGCGGTAGAGATGAAGAAAGAGCTTCTTCATTATCTGGAGGAGAAAGGGATAGAAGTAATCAATGTGGGGACAGATACTGCGGAACGGTATGATTATCCTCTGGCAGGCTTTCAGGTCGCAAGACTTGTGAAAGAAGGAAAAGCGGACCTCGGTATCGCTATCTGCGGAACGGGCATAGGAATCTCTCTTTCCTGTAATAAAGTGGAGGGAATTCGTGCTTTTCCCTGTTCGGAACCCTACTCTGCCAGAATGGCAAGACAACACAATAATGCAAACGTGCTCTGTCTCGGTGCAAGAGTCATCGGGGTGGAACTGGCAAAGATGATTGTGGATACCTTCCTTGCCGCAGAGTTTGAAGGGGGAAGACACGCGGAGAGAGTGCAGCTCATTGCAGAGATTGAGGAAGATGAAGAGAAGTTTAAGCTGGAGCATTTTCAAGCCTAAATTTGCCATCGCGCAGATGGAGAGTGTAGAGATAGACGAAGATACACGGGATAAGGAAATCTTAGAGGGGTAAGCAGCAATTCAAAAAAGCCGGTCAGGAAAGACCGGCTTTTTTTAGGGCATCGAGAAAACTGTCTTTTGTTCGAGTTGCAATCAGTTCTTCCGGAAAATGAATTTCACTGAGCATTTTCTTCACAGCATCCAATTGTCCGATACGAAGCGCGAAGTGGGCATCGCTGGACACGGAAATCGGCACGGAAAGTTCCGCACAGCGAAGAGCGATCTGGCGGCAGCGGTCCACGATTCGACTTCCACTGTCCATGGAATGATTGTTGATTTCAATTAATTTATGCGCTTCTTTCGCTGCGAGCAAAACCGGGTCGATTTCAAACGGGAGTCCCGAGCGACCGATGTGTCCCAGAATCAGAACCTTCTTGTGCTGTAAAGCGGAAAGATATAATTTCGTGCAGGCGAGGGGAGAGGCGGCATCGGCAAAGCCGTGGCGATGAACCGAGGCGATGACATAGTCCATCTTTCGGGTGACTCTTTCATAAAGAGAGAGAACCTTTCCGTCGGAATAGAAGTCGCCATCGATATTCTTTGCGATGGGGATATCGTATCCGAAAAGATTTCCCTCTAAATCAACGATATCGACTTCACAACCTTGCAGTAAACGAACACCTTCAATTTCTTTTGGCCAGGTATGGCTGACACAGAGATATTGATAGTGGCGTATATTATCGTACTCGGGATAGAGCATGGAGGAAAAATGGTCTGTAGAGCCGAGCAGTTTCAAACCGGCCTCCTTCGCGGCGTGCACATTTTCCAAGATAGTGGAATAGGCGTGCCGGGAGTATAAGGTATGGGTATGGACGTCACATTGTAATTGCATAAAATTGCCTTTCTCTTTTATTTTCGCTAAAAGTCCAGGGTGATTTCCACCGGACAGTGGTCGGAACCCGGAATTTCCGTATGGATAGAAGCGGAGCATAACTTGGATTCCAGTTTCTTAGAGACCACAAAGTAGTCGATTCTCCAACCGGCATTTCTTTCCCTAGCCTTTGTGCGGTAGCTCCACCAGCTGTACTCTACTTTGTCCGGGAAGAAGTGACGGTAGGAATCAATATAGCCGTTTGCAAGTACACGGGAGAATTTTGCCCGTTCCTCGTCGGAGAAACCGGCACTCATGTGGTTACTGTCCGGATTCTTTAAATCGATTTCCTCGTGTGCGACATTTAAATCCCCGCAGTAGATTACCGGCTTTGTTTTTTCAAGAGTTAAAATGTAGTTTAGGAAAGCATCTTCGAATTGCATTCTATACGGCAGGCGTTTCAGTTCTCCCTGGGAGTTCGGAACATATACGGTAATCAGAAAGTAGTCTTTGAATTCGGCGGTGATTACACGACCTTCCTGATCGTGCTCTTCGATTCCGAGTCCGTAGCGGACGGACAAAGGCTCTTCTTTCGAAAAGATAGCCGTTCCGGAGTATCCTTTTTTGACTGCGTAATTCCAGTATTGAAAGTATCCCGGTAAATCCAGCTGAATCTGCCCTTCCTGCAATTTTGTTTCTTGCAGGCAGAAGACATCGGCGTCCAGTTTCCGGAAGTCTTCCATAAAGTTTTTTCCCATTACGGCACGAAGACCGTTTACATTCCAGGAAATTAGTTTTTTCATTGTGACCCTTTCTACAAATGGAAAAGAAATATACTTTCTTTTAAAATAGGAAAGCGGAGGTGGAAATAGCGTTCCCTATACAGTGGAACATTGCAATGTGTAAAATGTCGTTTCTCTCAGCGCATTTGTTACGGTAAAGAAAAATACCATTTCCGCCGAAGAGAAATAGAGTGTTTCGGGCTTATCTTATATCGAATCAGGGGAATAGGCAAGGTTTGTGCCCTCCCGTATCTATTCAAAACAGAGTGTAAACGGTATACTGTGGGGAGCCCATGGAGGCGCTTATGAAGGAGTGGGTGACGGTAAAGGAAAGCGAAGGAGAGACCCGAGAGCAAAGGATGATAGGAATAAACGGAGAGAGAGGGAAGAGGTATGGCGTCCAGGACATTGGAAGATATAGCGGAGTACATCAAGAAGATGCGGTTTAAGAAGGGATTCTACGGCATCAAGCCGGCATCGGTTTGGAAGAAGATAGAAGACTTGAATGAGGAATACAAGGCGGTCTTTCAGGCACAGGAAATTGCTTATGAATCGAGGATAAAGGAAAGAGAGGATCGGATAGCCGAACTGGAGCATAGGATTGCCATTCTGGAGGGGAAAGAAGATATCACTACTCCCGGAAAGATAGAAGGGGTCACTTCGAGAAAAGACAGAGCCGATCGGGAAAGCCGGGAGGAACAGTAGGATGGCGAAGAAAGAAAAAGAGAGAAGAGCGGTACTTCCGGAGGATATCATCAAAAAGAGAAGGAAGTACTATAAACAACTTGCCGATATTTCTTCCTTTCTGACGCATCTTGCCTTGATGCTGCTTCTTCTATACGGTATGTTTTTTATCTTTTTCGGTATTTCTCCCGTAAAGAATGACGATATGAAGCCGAGACTCAGCGCCGGAGATGTTATGTTGTATTATCGACTGGAAAAGAAGATTCTGCCTTCGGATGTGCTGGTCTATCAGAAAGACGGAAAACAGTTTGTCGGAAGAGTGATTGGACAGCCCGGAGATACGATTGACATCCCGGAGGACGGCGGATTGAGCATCAACGGGAATATACAGGTGGAGGACGGCATCTTTTATGACACCGAGCGATACGATACGGAGGCGGTGAAGTATCCGATTACCCTGAAAGAAAATGAGTATTTCCTGATGTCGGATATGCGTTCAGGAGGAAAAGACAGTCGACTGTTCGGGCCGGTTACACGAAAAGAAATCAAGGGGAAGGTCATTACCGTGATTCGCCGTTCATCCATATAGCTATTTGAAAAAAGGATATCGGGAATCAAAGACCGTTGCATTCGGGAAGAAAAAACGAAGACAGGGAGAGTGGAGAGCTTTAAAAATAGCACTTTGCTCTCTCCTTTTTTGTATCAAAATAAATACTTATTTTTTTGTAATATTTTGCGATAATATATCATGAAATTAATTTTTTCCAAAAAATAAAGGTATCGTTGTTTTCGGAAAAGAGTAGTACCGGGGGGAAGAGGACACAGGGAAGTGGCTCTTTAGACGGAGTAGAAAGAAGACAGAGAAGGGCAGAGGAGAAGAATATGAAACTTCAGTATATCGGAGACAGTTTTCGTGACGGACTTACAGACGGTAAGTATTATGATGGAAAAGAAATCAATATATTCTGTGTTGCATTAATCGACGATTCGGGAGTAGAAAAGATTTATTCCCGCATTAATCCGGGGCCCTTTGCCGGACGTGTATCGGGACGCTGGGAAATAGCTTAGGAATAAAGAACAGAAAATTTAAAAATTAGAGAACCCGCTCCGGAATTTATATTTCTTCCTTGAAGTGAGTTTATATTCTCGTTATACTACTGATAAATGCGGAAGCAGAAGGAGGAAGTATGGCGGAGAGAGAGAATGGTGTTTGGGGAGAGATTCAGCAGCAGCTTCAAGATGTGCAGAATTTTTTGCTGAATGGACAGTATAAAGAAGCTGTTATTTTGGATAAAGAGATTCTGTCGCTCTTAGTACGTATGCAGATCGACCAGGCGCTGATGGTATCCGGCAATCTGGAGGGAGATATCAACCAGCTCTTTGAAGGAGGGGTTATCTCTGCACAGGCGAGGGATGCTTATCACGGTATCCGTGCTTTTGGAGAATTGGCTGCTCTTGGAAATGAAACGAGTGCACAGGATGCCAATGATTCTTTTTCGATGCTGAGAGATGCACTGACCAACTACGTGGAGGAGATGCAGGGGGGAAGAGAAAAACAGCTTGAGACAAGTTCTCCCAGAGTGAATCCGAGTTCTTACGGAGAAGAGGCACCGCGAATTAATGCGGACGGCTACAGCGTTAAGAGTGCGAACGCGTATTTACGGGAAGAAAGTGACGGAGAGCTGGGAATTCCCATCCGAAGAAACAGCGGAAGAAGCGGAAGACCTTCTTCGGGAATGAATCGCAGCAGCTCCGGAGCGAGAGACAGTGTAAAACGCAGAGTGAATCGCGGTACAGGACAGAGAAAGGGCAGAAGACCTTCTTCTCAAACCGAGTGGGATCTGTACAGCATTATCAAAATTGCACTGGCAGTACTCTGTATTCTTCTTGTGATTTTAATTGTTCGTGCGTTTGCCTTTCCAAAGAAGAAGAAAGCGGTAGAGACAACGGCAGCGGTTACGACTGTGGCGGAGACAGCGGAAAGTACGGAGGCGGAAAGCAGTAGCATAGAAGAGACCACGGAAGCGGCAAAGGCGTATTTTGTAACGACCGGTGTTCGTGTTCGAACGAAACCCAGTACCGATGCGGAAGTGCTTACCGTATTGGATTCCGGTACGGAGATTAAATACAAGTCCGACTACAATGACCAGTGGGTAGTGATTGACTACAACGGTCAGGATGCTTACGTTTCCAAGCAATATGTTCGAAGCGAGGAAGTACAGAGTGTAGCCTCACAGGAAGCGACGACTGCAACAAGCGCAAAGACGAAAGAAAGCAGTACAGCGAAGACAAAAGAAAGCAGTTCAGCTAAGAAAGACGGCTCCAAAACCATAACGGTTTCTCCGTAACAGGGGTGCTCTTTACGCGGAGAGGGACAGGAGAAGAGAGCCGTATAGTAGTATCAGACAGAAACATAAACAGAAACAAAGAGACTATGGAAGACCACGCCGTCCTTATGGGTAACGGATGCTGCGCGTGAAGTGTATCACATTTCGCTTTTCATGGTCTCTTTTCTCTTTTATCCTTCATCCGGCAAAACCGATTTCTGTAGGGGATTATGAAAGAGAAAAAATAGTACGATAATCAAAGGCCTATTTTTTTGAAAATACTTGCATTACAGTGCAGTAAGCCTATAATGGCAAACGTACTTTAGAGCAGGAAGGGGGAAGAAGATGGAGAAGCTTGCGCGCTCTCTCTTGGAGGAGCTCAATGTGGAGACCGTTTTTACAATACCGCTCTTCGGAGGGATTCCGGTATCCGAATCGGTAGTTGTAACATGGATTGCCATGGCTGTATTGATTGTCATCGCGTTTCTCCTCGGAAGAAATCTCAAGGTGAGAAATCCGGGAAAGAGACAACAGATAGCGGAGCTCATTGTGTTGAAGCTGGATGCTTTTACCAAGAAGACGCTTGGAGAGGAAGCAACAGAATACAGTACGTATATGGCAGTGGTTTTATTATTCATTGGCTTTGTCAATCTCATCGGGGTATTCGGATTTAAACCGCCGACGAAGGACTTAAATGTTCCTGCGGCGCTTGCGCTGATGAGCATTGTACTGGTGGAGGTTGCAGGAATTCGTGCCCACGGCACGGGAGGCTGGCTTAAAGGATTTGCAAAACCGATGGTGATTCTTACCCCCATTAATATTTTGGAAATCTTTATTCGACCGCTTTCCTTATGTATGCGTCTATTCGGAAATGTTTTAGGGGCATTTGTTATTATGGAATTGGTGAAATTGGTCGTACCTGTAGGGGTACCTGCAATTTTATCCTTGTATTTTGATGTGTTTGATGGCTTGATTCAGGCGTATGTATTTGTCTTTTTAACATCGCTGTATATTTCCGAGGCGGTAGAGTAAGGCCCGGAAAGGAAGCGGTTTATAAAAAAGAGTTACTCGAAGCCTTGATGGAATTCCATACAATACGGGTTTCGAGGCAAAGAGTATTGCGTAGAGCAGGAGAGAAAGTTGAAGTGCGTCGCAGAGAGCGACAGATAGGAGTGTGAATTATGACAGCAATTGGAGCAGCAATCGCAGCATTAGCGTGTATCGGTGCAGGCTTGTCTATCGGTATCGCAACAGGAAAAGCAACAGAGGCTGTAGCAAGACAGCCGGAAGCAAGTTCTAAGATTATGACGATTCTTTTACTCGGTTGTGCGCTTGCAGAGGCAACTGCCATTTACGGATTTGTAATCGGCCTGATGATTATCCTCTTCTTAAAGTAAGCAGAAAAGGACAGTTTTGTAAGGAGGACAACAATGCTAAGCCTTAAGTTAAGCAGTATTATCTTCACCGTTATCAATTTACTCGTGCTTTTGTATTTTATGCATCGCTTTCTTTTTAAGCCGGTACGAGCGATTCTTACGGCAAGGCAGAATGAATTGGATAACTCCTATCGGGAAGCGGAGGATGCGAATCAGAAAGCCAATGCTCTGAAGAAGCAGTATGAGGATACGATGGCTCAAGTGGATTCCGAACGGCAGGAGAAGCTGGAGAAGACCAGATTGCAGGCGACACAGGAGTACGATGAGATCATCGGGAATGCCAGAGAGAAAGCCTCGAAGATTATTGCGGACGCGAAGATAGAAGCACAGAGACAGGCAGAGCAGAAGCAACACGAAATGGAAGAAGAAGTCGCAATGCTTGTAGCGAAGGCGGCGTATAAGATTGCAGCAAGCAAGGATAGCGTGGAGAATAATCAGAAGCTTTACGATACTTTCCTCGAAGATGCAGAGAAGAATAAGTAAAGGGTTGAACTGCCAAGGCGGCGGATGGAGGGTTCATTTGTTGCCGAGGGCAGAAAAGAAGGAGTAAAGGGTTATGCTGCAGAAAGTCAGTGATTATGCACAACAGCTCTATAGAATGCGTGTCCCGAAGAGTGAAATCGAAGAGACAAGCCGTATTTTTGATGTTTTACCGGAAACGGCTTCCCAGCTTTCCGATCCGACGGTTTCTCTGGAAAAGAGACTTTCCATCATCGACAGTATCTTTCCTACAGAGGTTCGAACCGTTTTAAAAGCCTTGTGCCAGGATGGAATCGTCAGTGAATGGAAGAATGTGGCGGAAGAGTATCTTCGTGTCTCCAGGGAAGAATCGACGAAGCTGAAGGTTCATCTTCGTTACGTAACAAAGCCGGTGGAAGAGCAGCTCGTGCGCATTCGTAATTTTGTATACGATAAATATCATACCCACAATATTGAGATGGAACTCAAAGAGGATGAATCGCTCGGCGGAGGATTTGTTCTGGAAGTGGGTCATGACCAGTATGACTGGAGTACCAAGGGCAGAAGACAGCAGTTCATGGATGAAGTGATGAGCAAGCGTCTTGGCAACAGCAGTCAGGATATTGTGAGTATCTTACAGAGTTCTGTAGAGGATTTTGATTTAAAAGCCGAGAAGAAAGAAATCGGTTTTGTCAGTTCGGTAGGAGACGGCATCGTTGTCATCAACGGACTGGACCATGCCATGTACGGGGAGGTTGTTGTCTTCGACAACGGCGTTCGCGGTATGGTACAAAATATCGAACGAAATCGTATCGGTGTCATTCTTTTCGGAGATGAAGAGGGTATCGTAGAAGGCAGCCGTGCGGTACGAACCAATAAGATGGCCGGAATTCCGGTAGGTGATGCTTTCCTCGGAAGAGTAGTGGATGCGCTTGGCAATCCCATCGACGGAGAAGGAGAGATTCTCGCGAGAGATTACCGCGCAATTGAGCAACCCGCCCCCGGTATTATTGACAGAAAGACGGTCAATGTACCTTTACAGACGGGTATTCTTGCGATTGACTCGATGTTCCCCATCGGTAGAGGGCAGAGAGAGTTGATTATCGGAGACAGACAGACCGGTAAGACTTCCATTGCAATCGACACCATTCTCAATCAGGAAGGCAAAAACTGTATTTGTATTTATGTGGCTATCGGACAGAAAGAGTCTACGATTGCCTCACTGGTTGAAAACTTAAAACGGCATGATGCGATGCGCTATACCTGCGTTCTCGCCGCCACTGCGGCAGATCCGGCACCGCTTCAATATATTGCACCTTATGCGGCAACTTCTCTGGCGGAATACTTCATGTATGAAGGGAAGGATGTGCTGATCATCTATGATGACCTGAGTAAGCATGCCGTGGCTTATCGTGCTCTTTCTCTACTTTTGGGAAGATCTCCCGGACGTGAAGCTTATCCCGGAGATGTCTTCTATCTGCATTCCCGTCTGCTCGAGCGTTCTTGCAGACTTTCCGATGCGTTAGGGGGAGGAAGTATTACGGCATTGCCGATTATTGAAACCTTGGATGGAGACGTATCCGCTTATATTCCGACGAATGTCATCTCCATTACTGACGGACAGATTTTCCTCGAGAGCAATCTCTTCTTCGAAGGACAGCGTCCTGCAGTCAATGTCGGCTTGTCCGTTTCCCGTGTAGGCGGTGCGGCGCAGACAAAGGCGATGAAGAAGGCGGCAGGTCCTCTTCGTATTGATCTTGCACAATATAGAGAGATGGCTGTGTTCACACAGTTTTCTTCTGATCTGGATGACAGTACAAAGATGCAGCTCACACAGGGCGGCATCCTGATGGAGCTTTTAAAGCAGCCTCTGGGACACCCGCTCTCCTTGGGAGAACAGGTTGTGACGTTGGTCCTTGCACTCCATAAAGAATTTCTCAATATAGAGAAGAAGGACGTTAAAGAAGTGCAGGGAAAGGTTCTCTCCTATTTTAAGGATAAAGAACCGGAGATTTTAAGAAATATTGAGATTTCAGGGATGCTTCAGGATGACGTGGTACAGCAGATTATTGATGCATACCATGCATTTCAGAAGAGTGAAGCGGAAAGCGTTCAGTAAAGGAGGCATGCTTTGCCTACAACCAGAGAGTTAAGGGATCGAATCGGCAGCATTGACAGTACGATGAAAATTACCAATGCGATGTATTTGATTTCCAGTACAAAGATGCGTAAAGCAAAGACAGAGCTGGCACAGACCGAACCTTACTTTTATACCTTGCAGTCTATGATTGCGCGTGTTATGCGACATTTACCGGAGGGCTACACGCATCCTTATCTTGACCTTCGTGAAGAAGTTTCCACCGGTAAGGGTAGAGTTGCGATTATTTGTATCACTGCGGATAAGGGTCTTGCCGGTGCATACAATCACAATGTTATCAAGGAGACGGAAGCGCTTCTCAAGGAACATAGCAATAGTCGGCTTTTTGTGGTGGGAGAGATGGGAAGAAGTTATTTCCATACGAGAAAGATTCCTATCGATGAGGCATTTCATTACACTGCGCAGAATCCGACCCTGCATCGGGCGAGAGTCATTACCAGAAGGATGCTGGAGCTCTTTGAAGAGCGGGAAATCGATGAACTGCATATTGCATATACAAGAATGAAGAACTCATTAGAAATGGAGTGCTTACAGGAGCAGCTTCTTCCTCTGGATAAGTTGCATCCTGTCTTTGTGAAAGTGCCCATCACGGCAAACTATGAAGCGTTTAATATTTTTCCGAGTCCGGATGCGTTGATGGAAAACATTATTCCCGACTATCTGAACGGGTATATCTATAGTGCGTTGGTAGAGTCGTTTTGTGCGGAGCAGAATGCGCGAATGACGGCGATGGATGCGGCGAATCGAAACGGAAATGAGCTGAAGCAGAAGCTTCGTATTCAGTACAATCGAGTTCGTCAGGCACAGATTACACAGGAAATTACGGAAATTGCAGCTGGTGCTAAGGCACAGAAAGCGGCAAAGAAGCGGAATAGTAAGTAGGAAGAGAGGAGAAGGGGCAAATGCAAACAGGGAAGATTGTGCAAGTTATGGGACCTGTTGTGGATGTGGAGTTTATGGAAAACCCACTTCCTACGATTAAAACAGCCTTGACAGTAGACAATCATGGGGTTAGCGCAACGATGGAGGTCGCCGATCATTTAGGAGACAATACGGTTCGTTGCATCATGCTTGCTCCCAGTGAAGGCCTGGAGAGAGATATGGAGGTGGTTTCCACAGGGAAGGGAATCTCCGTTCCGGTAGGAGAAGAAACCCTTGGAAGACTCTTTAATGTGCTTGGAGAAACCATCGACGGTAAGGATCCCATTAGCAGCGGAGAGAAGTGGGAGATTCATCGGAAACCGCCGAAGTTTACCGATCAGAGCCCGGTGCAAGAGGTTTTGGAAACGGGAATCAAGGTGATTGATTTGATTGCCCCCTATGCAAAGGGAGGAAAAGTCGGTCTTTTCGGTGGTGCCGGTGTAGGAAAGACCGTGCTGATTCAGGAACTCATTCGAAATGTCGCCACGGAGCATGGCGGATATTCTATATTCACCGGAGTAGGAGAGCGTTCCAGAGAGGGAAACGATCTTTACAATGAAATGACGGAGTCCGGCGTTATTAAGAATACAGCGCTGGTTTTTGGACAGATGAATGAGTCACCCGGTGCCAGAATGCGTGTTGCGGAGACCGGACTTACCATGGCGGAATACTTCCGTGATGTGGAGCATAAGGATGTGCTTCTCTTTATCGATAATATTTTCCGTTTTGTACAGGCAGGATCGGAAGTATCCTCTTTGCTCGGCAGAATGCCGTCCGCGGTAGGATATCAGCCGACACTGGCTTCGGAGATGGGGCAGTTGCAGGAGCGAATCGCTTCCACCAAAGAGGGTTCGGTTACTTCCGTGCAGGCCGTGTATGTGCCTGCGGATGATCTTACCGATCCGGCGCCGGCAACGACTTTCGCCCATTTGGATGCAACGACGGTGCTTTCCAGAAAGATTGTGGAACAGGGAATCTATCCGGCGGTAGACCCCTTGGAATCTTCCTCTCGTATACTGGAGGAGGATATTGTCGGAAAAGAGCACTACGAGACAGCACAGGCAGTACTTCAGATTTTACAGAAGTACAAAGAGTTGCAGGATATTATTGCGATTCTCGGTATGGAAGAGCTTTCGGAAGAGGATAAACTCCTGGTATATCGTGCCAGAAAGATTCGAAACTTCCTTTCCCAGCCATTCTTCGTCGGAGAACAGTTCACCGGTGTTGCCGGTCGATATGTTCCCTTAAAGGAGACGATCGAAGGATTCAAGGCCATTATTGACGGGGAGATGGATCAGGTTCCGGAACTTGCGTTCTTTAATGTAGGGAATCTGGACGATGTAAAGAAGAAGGCAGAGAGCTTAAAGAGCTAAAGGAGTCTCTTATGATGCGAGGGAATGAAGGCCTCTTTAGTGCGAAAATCATCGCGACGAATAAGGTCTATTATGAGGATAAGCTGCGGTACTTAAATGTCCGCACGCTGGACGGACAATTCGGGTTTATGGCGCATCATGCCCCGGTTGTGGTTGCCGTAGAAGTCGGTGTTCTGGATATCCAGAAGCCCGACAATTCATGGGATCATGTTGAAGTGGGAAAAGGGATGTTGCAGTTTGCCAATAACCGTTTAACGCTTCTTGTGGATACGCTGGAGACGAAAGAGGAAGTGGACATCCGCAGAGCGGAAGAAGCGAAGGAGAGGGCGGAAGAAGAACTGAGACAGAAACAGAGTTACGTGGAGTTTAAGAAGTCTCAGGCAGCACTTGCCAGAGCGCTTGGCAGACTGGAATTCTATAAGAAAACCTATCTTTAGAAAATGGGGGCTGGTCGAATTGACTTTACTGTCTTATATTGTATAGAGTTTTTGACTGGTGTCGTACCCGGGGAAGCCGGAAAGTAAAGGAGTGAATATGTTAAGCCCGAAGCAGAAGAAGACAATTTCAGGAGTAATCGTTATTATTTTAGTGATTCTTATGGTTTTAACGATGGTGTTACCCCCACTACTGAGCAAGATGTAAGTTAGATAGAGTACCTATTTTATTTTTGCGAAAGATAGTCCGGAGATGATGGGAAATCGCAAGAGAAAAACAGAAGATTTAGTATTGTTAGGCTACCCGGGAATTTCGGGTAGCCGCTTTTTGTGGAAAAAATGGGAAGAAAGAGCGGAACAAGATTCCTCTATATTCTCTCCTCGATACGTTCGGGAAGAAAGGCGCAGGATAGAGAAACTACCCGTCCTTTCCTGGCATGCGGATAAGCGGAGTTTTTCCGCGAGGAACATTTTGCTTTTCGCGGATCCGGCGCGACAAGGCGAGCCCATACCACTTTACGAGAAGGATGTGCAGGCGAAGGAAAATGCGGGAGAAATAGAGCGGGGAGAAGTGGAGAGCCTTTTTCCGGCGCTTTTTGAGCGCTTTTCCGTGCAGGAGGTCTATTCGCTCGGTGCAGGAGGCATTCTATCGGGACTCTGGTATCTTGGAGGGGAGGGCCTTTCTTTTTCTTATGAAAAAATCTTCTTCTTACAAAGCACGATAGAACTATGCGAGGCTTTTCAAGAGTCTCCTTATACTTTAGATTCGGAAGGGGCCTTTTTACTTCGGATGGAATCCGGAGAAGATTTTTCCGACTTTGCAAGAGAAAGAGGAATCGCGGCAGCGCGCATCGGTACTTTTCAGGAAGGACGGAAGAGGATGCGAAAGGATGCGTATGGAGAATCCTATTTATACAGGCCGGACGAAGAAAGCATGGAAAAGTAGAAAAGATACCGCGTTTTTTGGAAAAAGAGACACGATACGGCAAAGTTTCTATGTAAGGAAAGCGAAATCGCAGTCCATGCTTGCTGTCCTTTTCGGGATTGAGTAGAATAGAGAGGTAAGCGTTTTACGGAACGGGGGAATGGAAAAGCTATGAGAGAGAAAATTTTAAACATCATCGAGAAAAATGCGAGACTCAGTATGGAAGACCTGGCTGCACTCCTTGGAGAAGAGGAAGAGTGCGTGACCAAAGAAGTGCAGGCGATGGAGGCGGAGGGAATCATTTGCGGCTATCATACTTTAATCAATTGGGATAACACGAAGGATGAGCGCGTAGATGCCTTGATTGAAGTAAAGGTAACTCCGCAGCGCGGCATGGGATTTGACAGTATTGCGGAACGCATTTACCAGTATGAAGAAGTCGATGCACTCTATCTGATGAGCGGCGGATATGATTTTACGGTGATGATTAAGGGAAGAACCATGAAAGAAGTGGCAAACTTCGTTTCGATGAAGTTGAGTACGATGGAGTCGGTTCTTTCCACGGCAACACACTTTGTATTGAAACGATATAAGGATCATGGAACGAGGCTTGCAGCGGAGAAGACAGATGAAAGAATGCAGGTGTCCCCATGATGAAAGAACTCAATCCGGAAGTGCTTGGCATCAAACCGAGCGGAATCCGAAAGTTTTTTGATCTGGTTTCGGAAATGAAAGATGCCATCTCTCTCGGGGTAGGAGAGCCGGACTTTGAAACCCCTTGGCATATTCGGGAAGAAGGGATTCATTCTTTAGAGCAGGGAAGAACCTTCTATTCTTCCAATGCAGGGTTAATGGAACTTCGAAACGCAATCAGTGACAAGGTAAGAGAAGAGCACGGCATTTCTTATCATGCGAAAGAGGAAGTGATGGTTACCGTCGGCGGTTCCGAGGCGATTGACCTTGCTATGCGGGTGATTCTTACACCGGGAGATGAAGTGTTGATTCCCGAACCCTGCTATGTGTCGTATCTACCTTGTGCAAAGATGGCGTATGGCATACCGGTTCCGATTCAGCTGGAGGAGAAGGACGAGTTTCGCCTGACACCGGAGAAACTCGAAAAGGCCATCACCAAGAAGACAAAATTGTTGATTCTTCCATTTCCGAACAATCCGACCGGGGGAATCATGGAAGAGAGGGACTTGGAGGCGATTGTACCGATTATTCTGAAGCACAATCTCTATGTCCTTACAGATGAGATTTATTCCGCCTTGAGTTATAAAGGGAAACACCATTCCATTATTGAGTTTCCGGGAATGCGGGAACGAACGGTTTATATCAACGGTTTTTCCAAGGCGTATGCGATGACCGGATGGAGACTGGGTTACGCCTGTGCGGAAGAGCGGATTTTGAAGCAGATGCTCAAGCTTCATCAGTTTGCTATCATGTGTGCACCGACCACCTCACAGTATTCTGCAGTGGAGGCACTTCGAAACGGGGACGCTGATGTCAGAAAGATGCGGGATGCATACGATGAAAGACGTCGTTTCCTGGTATATCATCTTCGGAAAATGGGATTGGACTGTTTTGAGCCGTATGGCGCATTTTATGTTTTCCCCTCGATTCGGAAATTCGGTCTTTCCAGTGAGGAGTTTGCCGAGAAACTTTTGAAAGAAGAGAAGGTGGCAGTAGTTCCCGGAAATGCCTTTGGAGCTTCAGGAGAGGGTTTTATCCGGATATCCTATGCCTATTCCCTGGACAATCTGAAGAAGGCAATGGAGCGGATGGAACGGTTTATTAAAAGCTTAGAGAAAAGCGGTGAATAGAGGAGCGTGGATATGGCCTGGTACGATGGAGCGATATTTTACCATATTCTGCCCGGGGCAGTTTCTCCGGATGGAGAGAAGAAGTCTGCCTTTCTTTGTATGGAAGAGCAGTTACCTTACTTAAAGGTTCTCGGCATTGATGCAGTGATTCTGGGACCTCTTTTTTCGGAAGATCCGCTCTGCTACGGAGCACGGGACTTTACGGAAATCAATCCTCGTTTGGGAACGGAAGAGGAGTTCTGCCACTATGTTGAGAGAGCCCATAGTATGGGTGTGAAGGTGATACTGGACGTGGCAGTTCTTTTCAGCAGTCGCTCTTTCTTTGCTTTTCAGGATCTTCTTCAGCATAAAGAGAAATCCGCCTATCGCAGTTGGTACAAGGATGTACAATTTACTGTCGAAGGAGAGAAGGAAGACGGATTCACTTATGCTGCATGGAAGGACTTGGCAGACTATCCATTGTTTAATTTTGATGATGAAGACCTTCGGATGTACATCGTGGAGCGAATCAAAGACTGGATCAGTCGCTTTGATATAGACGGACTCAGACTCGCGCACTGCTCTTGTATGGATATTCATTTTCAGAAGTCTTTACGATATTTTACCGGGCAGATGAAACCGGAGTTCTTCCTTCTCGGGGATGTGAAGAAGGGGGATCCGCTAAGGTATATCAATGCGGAAACGCTCCAATCGATTTGCAATTATGACTTTTATCAGAATCTTGTTCGAGCCTTCAATGAGAAGAACTTCTATCCTCTGGCCGAGGGACTTCGGAAGAATGAAGAGTACCTCTTGAAGTGTAATACTTTTTTGGAGAATCCCAGGACGGACCGGATCGCTACGGTGATAGAGGATAAAAAGAATCTCTACGGTGTCTATGCCGCACTCTTTTCCCTTCCGGGGAGAGTTTCTCTTTATTACGGTGCGGAATACGGTCTTACGGGGAAGAAGGAAGAGGACGAGGAAGCACTTCTGTCTTCGGGACTCACGAAGGAAGAGTATACGCCCGATCGCTTTACGAGTTTTGTGGCAAAGCTTTCTGAAATTCACGGGAAGAACTCGGAATTGCAAAACGGACAGTACAAAGAGGTTTATCTGGATCATCGTTTGTATGCATTTCTTCGTATCGATGAAAACAGCGGGGTGCTTTCGGTGCTCAATAATGACGCAATGGATCAGTTTATTCGCCTCAGCATTCCGTTTCGGGCGAGACTCGCTTTTGATCTCTTCACACAGGATGAGGTGGAAATCGGTTATGACGGGAAGCTGCGGGTGTTCTGTCCGGCGCATAGTGGAAGACTGATTAAGGTGAAGTAGAAAGATTTCATTTTTAGACTCGGAGGACGGAAGCGGGAAAAGCAGTGCCCGAGTGTTGTGCACGAGTAGAGAAAAGGATAGTGCTTGCGGGAAGAGGAGGAAGCCATGGACGTGTTTTTTTCAGAGCTGGATCGATATCTTTTCGGTATGGGGAGACATTACGAGCTGTATGAGAAAATGGGGGCGCACCCTTGTGAAGTAGAGGGGAAGCAGGGGGTACACTTTGCTGTTTGGGCACCCCATGCGAAGGCAGTCTCTCTCGTATCGGACCGGAATGGATGGAATCCGGAAAGAGATCCGATGCATCCTTTAGAAGGGTCGGGGATTTATGAGCTTTTTGTACCGGATATGGGAGTGGGAGAACTTTATAAGTACGCTATCCTGACGAGAAGCAACGAGTGGATTTATAAGGCGGACCCATACGGATTTTCCAGTGAGTATCGCCCCGGCACGGCGTCGATTACAGAAGACCTTTCTGCTTTTTCCTGGAAGGATAAGAAGTGGATGAAGGAGCGTAAGCGGAATTGGGACGAGAGCCCCATGGCGATTTATGAGGTGCATCTGGGTTCCTGGAAGAGAGAAGGAAATCCGGAGAGAGATGGATTTATCACTTACCAGCAGGCAGGGAGAGACCTCGCAGAGTACTGTAACTACATGGGGTACACGCATGTAGAATTGATGGGTATTCTGGAGCATCCCTTTGACGGTTCCTGGGGATATCAGGTGACGGGATACTATGCACCGACCTCCCGACATGGCAGTCCGAAGGCTTTTATGGAAATGATAGATATTCTGCATCAAGCCGGCATCGGCGTGATTCTGGATTGGGTACCGGCTCATTTTCCGAAAGACAGTCACGGACTGAGTGAGTTCGACGGGGAAGCGTGTTATGAACACCCGGATCCGCGGCTTGGGGAACATCCGGACTGGGGAACAAAGATTTTTAATTATGGAAAAACGGAAGTACAGAACTTTCTGATTGCGAATGCTTTGTACTGGTATGACCTTTATCATATTGACGGACTTCGGGTGGATGCGGTGGCGTCGATGCTTTACCTGGATTATGGCCGGAAAGACGGAGAGTGGGTTCCCAATCAATACGGAGGAAACGGGAATCTTGAGGCTATTGAGTTTTTTAAACATTTGAACTCCATCATTCGAAAAAGAAAAGACGGAACCATCATTATCGCGGAAGAGTCTACTGCGTGGCCGGACATTACGAAGTCTCCGGAAGAGGGCGGATTGGGCTTTCATTTCAAGTGGAATATGGGGTGGATGCATGATTTTCTGTCCTATATGGAGGAGGATCCCATTTATCGCGCCTACCATCACAACAAGATGACCTTCGGTATGAGCTATGCTTATTCGGAGAAGTTTATTCTTGTGCTTTCTCATGATGAAGTGGTGCATTTGAAGCGCTCGATGATTGAGAAAATGCCGGGAACGGAGGAAGAGAAATTCCGGAATCTGAAAGCGGGCTATTTCTTCATGATGGGACATGCCGGAAAGAAGCTTCTTTTTATGGGACAGGACTTCGGACAGTTCCGGGAGTGGAGTGAGGATCGACAGATTGACTGGTATCTTCTGGAGGAGAAGAACAATCGCGCCTTGCATAACTTTATGCGCGATTTGTTCCATCTTTATCGTGACTATCCCGCTTTCTATGAGGCGGATTATGCGTATGAGGGATTTTCCTGGGTCAATGCGGACGATAACACGCGTTCCATTTACAGTTTTATACGGAATCGAAAGGAACACTTTACTATCGGAAAGGCCGCAGGGAAGAAAGCACTTAAAGGAAGCAGCAACGCAGTTTCGGAGTCGGAGAAAAAGGGGCATAAAGAGAGCCTCCTCTTTGTTGTCAATATGACGCCGGTAGAAAGGGCCGATTATTGGGTTGGCATTCCGAAGACGAAGAAAGCGAAGTTACTTTTTACGGAAGAAGGAAAGGTCACGGAAGAAAAATATTTTCCCGTGGTGAAGGGGGAGTGTGACGGCAGGAACTACCATCTTGCATATCCTTTAAAGGGATATGGGATAGCGCTGTTTTCCTTTGTAGAGGAAGAGGAGGACAGAGAGGCCAATGCGAAGCCGTGCCCCGAAGAAGATTCGATAGAGAAGAAGGGAAGGAATGAAAGGAAAGAGAAGACGCGGGCAGGAGAACTGGTTGCGAAAGATTCTCGTACGGCATAGCCGGAAAGTGCCGAAAGGAATGAGGCAGTTTCACAGCTCATTCCGACATTTTCTTTTTCTTCTTTTGGGATTTTTTCTGCTCCTCCTTTTTTATCGGTATCGCTTCTCTGAGAAGCTTTATTTTCCGGGATCGGTGCTACAGCATAAGAAAATAATGGAAAAAGAAGCGAAGGCGGAGGGGATGCTGTCTGATCTTCCTGTTCTGTATGCGATTATGCAGGTGGAGTCCGGGGGGAAACTGAAAGATGTCATGCAGTCCAGTGAATCTATGGGGCTTCCGGTGAATAGCTTAGATACGGAAAGCTCGATTCGTCAGGGTGTGCGTTATTATAAAGGCCTGAAAGAAAAGGCGGAAGACCTGTCTCTGGATGAGCGGGCAGTTTGGCAAAGTTACAATTACGGTTCCGGTTTTCTCGATTATCTAAAGAATCATGGCGGAGCCTATCAGGATCGTCTTGCAGAGGATTTTGCCAAAGAGAAATCGGGCGGAAAGCGCGTTCCGTATCGGAATCCGATTGCTATAGCGGAAAATGGTGGCTATCGTTACCAATACGGCAATATGTTTTATGCACGTTTGATTGCGCAAAGTATAGAGAAGAACAGAGAGGGAAACAGGGTGGAATTCAGTATCGTAAACAAGATTCTTATGACGGCGAGCGGAGTTCTCTTTTTATATATCATGTTGCTTGAGACCTTTATGACGGACAGCGAGAGTACGGCTCGTGTGTTCAAAATGACGGTCAGAGATTTAAGGGGGAAGAACCTGAATACCCTCTTGAAAAATCAGGGAATCTATAACGGTTTATTGGGAATTGCCCTTCTTTACGGGACGTACAGACCGGGCGGCAACATGGAGCTTTCCGTTGTGGTTTTAAGTATGATGTTCCTTGTAGCGGTCTACGGAGGGTTCAGCTCGGATAAAAGCATTCTCTTAAAACAGGGGGGACTCCCTTTTTTAAGCCTTCTGAGTCTGTTTTTGCGGTGGTAAAGCCAAGGTTGTAGGAGGAGAAAGAGTGCAAAAAACGAAATGCTATAAAAAGAATGACCTCGTTGTTTTAGAAATTACAGACTTAACGGAAGAAGGCCAGGGCGTCGGAAAGTGCGACGGCTTGGTTTTTTTCGTGAAGGGTACTGTGATGGGAGACCTGGTAGAGGCCAGGATTTTAAAGGTGAAAAAGAATTATGCCTATGCCAAGGTAGAGAAACTTCTGAAAGCATCTCCTTATCGCGTTACGCCCCTCTGCCCTGTTGCGGGAAAATGCGGTGGTTGCCAGCTGCAACATTTATCCTATGAGAAAGAGCTCGCATGGAAAGAGGATAGAATCGCCCAAAGTCTGATTCGGATTGCCGGCATTCCGGAAGAGGAAGTACGCGGGAAAGGAGAGGGAATCCTCGGGGGAAAGACCGAGCGATATCGGAATAAGGCACAGTATCCGGTACAGAATAGGAAAGAACTTCGAGAGGAAATAGCATTAGGCGGAAGAGCTTTCGAAGAAGGTAAGAAGGCTCCGGAGAAGGAACAGGAAAGTTATGATTCTTTGGGCATAGGATTTTACGGCTTTCACAGTCACCGCATTATCGAAGCCGAGGACTGCCTGATTAACAGTGCAGAAAATCCTTTGATTTTAAACTGTATCAAGGAGTGGGCGAGGGAATACAAGATTTCCGGCTATGACGAAGAAACAGGAAAGGGCCTGCTTCGGCATATTTTCTTGAGAAAGGGCTTTTCTACCGGGGAAATCCTACTTTGCCTTGTGTTAAACGGAAAGAGCCTGCCCCATGGAAAAGAGCTGTGGGAGAAGCTACAGGGGCTTTCGCTAAGTGCTGAAGAAGTCGGTTTACATAGAGAAGTAGATATTCCTAGGGAGATGGATGCAGAAAGTAGAGCAGAGCTGCACTGTGGAGTGGACATACAAAGTGAAGATGATGGACATTGCGGGTTAAATAAAAAAGTTCAAGAAAAGATTGTTGGTCTGTGTATCAATATCAACGAAGGACAGGGCAATGCTATCTTAGGAAGAGAAACCTTTTGCCTTTACGGGAAAGACAGCATAGAGGATAAAATCGGGGAGCTTAGCTTCTCTATTTCCGTGCCTTCATTTTATCAGGTAAATCCTGTCCAGACCGAAAAAATCTATGGGAAAGCTTTGGAGTATGCGGCATTAACAGGAGAAGAAACGGTTTGGGATTGTTACTGCGGAATTGGTACCATTTCCCTCTTCCTCGCACAAAAGGCAAAGCAGGTTTACGGGCTGGAAATCGTTCCGGAAGCGATTGAAAATGCCAAGAAGAATGCGGAAAAGAACGGCCTCTACAATACAGAGTTCTATGTGGGAGCGGCAGAGGAAGTTCTTCCCAAGTGGGTGGAAGAACAGAAGAGGGAGCTGAGTGCGAAAGGAGCAGACTGTGGAATCGGAGACATGGTAGACGTGGTCTCCTTGGATCCCCCCAGAAAAGGCTGTGATGAAGCCTGCCTTTCCGCTGTATTAGAGTTAAGCCCAAAGAGAATTGTCTATGTAAGCTGTGACCCGGGAAGCCTGGCGAGAGATATTAAGTATCTAGGAGAAGGGGGATATGTGCTGGAGAAGTGGGTGGGAATTGATAATTTTCCGAGGACAGGACATGTGGAGACTATAGCGTTGCTACAAAAAGAGGAATCGTGAAAATCCTCCATTTTAAGCAGTTTTACAAGCATTATGTCTTTAATGAAAATGGCGATAGAAGAAAAACTATCGTCTTTTTCTTTGCAAATTTTTTGGGGAGGAGGTGAAGCGATGGACTTTGACTATTTCTATAACAGAGAAGCGGAAAGATTTAACTTTCTAAAAGTACCTGAAATATTGGTAGACGGAGAAGAATTTAAGGGACTGTCTGCTGAAGCAATTATCCTTTATTCTATGCTTTTGAAACGAACAGGAATGTCCTTTAAGAATAATTGGGTGGACAAGGAAGGCAGAGTATTTATCTATTTCACAGTCGAAGAAATTATGAGAAGAAGAAATATCTCAAAGCCGACAGCTATAAAAACATTAGATGAACTCGATATGAAAAAAGGAATTGGACTGATTGAAAGAGTAAGGCTTGGGCTTGGTAAGCCGAATGGTCATATATGTTAAAAACTTTATGAGCATATTAGCGGTAAAAGAAAATGACTTTCAGAAGTCAAAAAAAGACCATAAAGCGACAATCCTTTCTTGTTTTTATAAAGATCAGGGAAGAAGTAAAGAAGTGAAAACATCAAATATCCCGACATGGGAAGAATATGATAAAGGAGAACACCTATGATGAAAGAATTAGAAAAAGTAAATTCTAGTGCAGAAGTAAATTCTACCTAGCTTTAAAAAATCCCTAAAATCAGGGAAAAAAAGTCTGTAAATAAATAGAGATTGAAATAACCAATATTATTCAAAAAGAGAAAACAACAAAGCCCGATTTGCCTTTCGATTTGACAACGCTTCAAAGGGAGTGCAATAAATATTTTGGATATAGTGCCAAGCAGACACTTGACTATACTCAAAGCCTGTATGAAAAGAAACTGATTACTTACCCCAGAACAGACAGCAGATGTTTAACAGAGGGTATGATTGTGAGTACAGTCAACAACATTTTGGGTAAAAATGACTTTGATACAGAGCGTATCAAGGTAGTATTTAACTCTAAAAAGGTTACGGACCATCATGCAATCATACTGACAATCAGTTCAGTAAAAGAAGATGTTTCTGAATTACCTTTAAGTCGTCAGAAACAACTGCAAAGTGGGAAATGGAATTATCTGATATTGCTCAGGGTAAATCCTCTAAGAAAGAATTTTTAGATGCGATTGAAAATGAGATAAAAGAAGCTGTTTTGACATATCGCAAGTAAGACAGCACTAATTTCAGCGTGGAAAAAATGCTCTAAAAATGCTATAATGCAAAGTAATCAATTTAATGATTGAGAGGCGATTATATGTCTAAAATAAATGTTGAAGGTTCAGAAATCAGCATTATTGCCATAGACAATAGAGATTATATTTCTTTAACGGATATGGTTAGAAATATTGAGAACGGTTCTGCTTTGATTGAAAAGTGGCTCAGAAACAAGAATACAATAGAGTTTTTAGGTATTTGGGAAGAAATGTATAACACAAATTTTAATTCCCCCGAATTCGAGGGAATTAAAAATGAAGCAGGATTTAACCGTTTTATATTATCGGTCAAGCAATGGGTGGAAAAAACTAATTCTATCGGTATCGTTGCGAGAGCAGGAAGATATGGTGGAACTTATGCTCATAAAGATATAGCGTTTGAGTTTGCTTCTTGGGTATCGCCATACTTTAAATTATATTTAATCAAGGAATTTGAACGCCTAAAGGAAGAAGAACAAAAGAAGTTAGGATGGGATATTAAGAGAAATTTGGCAAAAATCAATTATAGAATTCACACAGATGCCATTAAAAACAAACTTGTACCGGATAAACTTTCAAAAGAAAAAATCAATTTTATTTATGCAAGTGAAGCGGATATTCTTAATGTTTCTCTATTTGGAATAACAGCTAAGGAGTGGCGTGATGAAAATCCGGATTTAAAAGGCAATATTAGAGATTATGCGGATATATCACAGCTTGTCTGCCTTTCTAATCTTGAGAATCTTAATGCGGTATTTATAAATGAAGGCATGAACCAATCTGAAAGATTGGAAAAATTAAATGCAATAGCTATTGAACAAATGAAGATACTATCTGAAAGTGAATCAATTAAAAAATTGAAATAGAGTAATAATATTTGGTATATAGCGAAGGTGATTAGAGTAAAATCTAACCGCCTTTTTTGTTTGAAAAAAGGAGATATAAAAACATGGATTGCAAAACAATAAGGGATAGGATTGAAGATATTTCCTTGTCAATAGCCTTGACTTTATCCTGTAAATCTTGCCTTTCATCGGCTGCTTTCCTGATATAATCATCAAGCTGCTTGACGGATTTAATACTCTCGTATGAGCGGAAGATTCGTGGCATTTATGCGTGCTGACCAAAAGCTGTTCATCTGTTTTTTCGTCATTAACAATATAGTTGATGGCAAGATGAAGGGTTGATTTTATAGGGTGTATTTTTGTAATCACCATTGTCATTCCCCTTCCGTTTCAGCAGTTCTTTTCTCCTCAAAAAGAGCCTTTTCTTCTTCAGTCAATTTAATTTCAAGTCTTTCATTTCGTATTCTATTTGCCATAAGTAAATCCTCCTTTATATGTATTTCGGGGTCTTAGGGTACACCCTAACAAGTTAAAAATTGATAAAAAAAAGAAGCTGATCCCGAAGGGCTGCTTCATCAATTTTCCGTAAGTGTCCGTACACTTACTGTGCTTGCTACAAAAGAATGATTATGGTAGCAAGCATTAAGTAAGTTTTAAATGTATATCTTATATTATACCAAATGAGGTAAGTAATATCATCAGAATTGAAAAAATGCTTTTAATATGACAAAATATGGCAAGTTAATATGATATAATAATTATAGGAGATGTTAAAACGATGAAAGATAATAGGCTATTTAGGATACTATATTATATTTTAGAAAAGGGAAAAGTTACAGCAAGCGAACTTGCTGATAAATTTGAGGTATCAGTCAGAACAATTTATAGAGATATTGACTCTATCAGTAGTGCAGGTATTCCCATTTATGCGTTGCAAGGAAAGGGCGGCGGAATAGAAATTGCTGAAGATTTTGTGCTTAGTAAATCATTGCTGTCTGAAAACGAGAAACAACAGATTATGTCAGCCCTTCAAGGATTGGATAATACCGCGATACAACATGAGAATGAGCTTCTAACAAAACTTTCCGCACTGTTTAAAATGAAAAATACCAGTTGGATAGAGGTTGATTTTAATAATTGGCAAAACAATAAGCTGTATGAACAAACATTTAATGATATTAAATCTGCAATTTTAAGTAAAAAAATTGTTTCATTCACATATTTTAGCAGTAATGAAAAAGAGACAAGCAGAAGAGTTAAGCCTGTGAGATTACTTTTCAAGAGTCAGGATTGGTATCTATATGCTTTCTGTTTACTTAGAAATGATTTTAGATATTTCAAATTGTCCCGGATAAAGAATTTAGACATCCATACTGAAAAATTTAATGACAGCTTTGAAGATACAATACTCAAAAAAGAAATGCCATACGAGAATACAGTGCATATAAAAGTTAAGTTTGATCGTAAAGTTGCTTTTCGAGTATATGATGAGATAAACGGAGAAATTACAGAAGATAATGGCGGAAATTTATATTCCGAAATAGAAATACCGAATGACTATAATTTATTCAATTATATTTTTTCTTTCGGAGATGGGGCAGAAGTATTAGAGCCAAAAGAGATACGAATGCAGATTAAAGAAATGATAAATAAAATGGCAGAAAAATATATAACTTGACAAATGTCGTCAAGTATCCTCCTGTATAATTTAATTAACCAAGATGCAAAGGGAGGATTGGATAATGAAATATGAATGGAGAAAACAAGAAAAGAATCTTTATGGTGTGAAGCAGACACCTATCATTGTAGAAGTGCCAAAGCAAAAATTTATTTTGGTAAAAGGTAAAGGAAATCCGAATGAAGTGGATTTCTCAGACAGAATATCCGCATTATATTCTCTTGCCTATGCCATTAAAATGATGTTTAAAAATGCAACGAAAAATAAAACTGATAACGAGATTGCAGATTTTACGGTATATCCGTTAGAGGGATTTTGGAAAAAAGTAAATGGAGAAGAGCTTGATAAAAACAAACTGGAATACACATTGATGATTAAACAACCTGCTTTTATTACACAAGATATATTCGCAAAGGCACTTGAGAACATAAAAAAGAAAAAGCCTGACGCATTGTATGATGAGATAAGTTTTAGAAAAATAGAAGAGGGTAAATCTATTCAGATTTTACATGTTGGAAGTTATGATGATGAGCCAAAATCATTTGAACAGATGGATAAATTTGCAAGAAAACTTGATCTTACAAGAATAGGTGATTTTCATAAAGAAATATACCTAAGTAATAAAAACAGGACATCAGAAGAAAAACAAAAAACTATATTAAGATATTCAGTGAAATAGGAGGAATTTGTTATGTCAAGACCAACGACAAAAAATGATTTAATGATTGCTGCTAAAGAAAACTATGAAAAGTTAGATTTACTTATTTCAAAGATGAATGAGGAAGAGTTAAATACACCATTTGATTTTTCAAAAGAGGAAACATCAAAATACTTCTCTTGAAAATGCAACTAAAATGTTTCATAAATCCCATAGCGATGTTTTACATTTGGCTGAAACCTTTACAAACGAAGAACTTTTTTCAAAAGGTGTATATAAATGGGTTGGAGGGAGTACGCTGGGTTCCTATTTTGTGAGTGCGACTGCAAGTCATTATGATTGGGCAATGAAAAAGCTAAAGGCTCATCAGAAAAACTGTAAGTCAAAATAATTGGGGTAGTAAAGTGCATTTTACAAAAGCAAAAGGAATACTTTCTTCAAAGAATGGAATGAATTTGTTTAGAGGTTGCACTCAAGGCTGCATTTATTGCGACTCAAGAAGCAAATGCTATCAGATGAATCATAAATTTGAAGATGTAGAAGTAAAAGAAAATGGAATCAGCCTTTTGGAAGAGAGCCTAAAACGAAAGCGAAAAAAATGCATGATTGGTTTGGGGTCTATGACTGATCCATACATTAAAGAGGAACTTAACCTAAATTATACAAGACAGGCACTTGAGATAGTAAATAAATATGGTTTCGGCATAACGCTTATAACAAAGTCCGCTAATGTTTTGAGGGATTTAGATTTGTTTAAGGAAATAAATTCAAAAACAAAGTGTGTAATTCAAATGACATTAACAACTTATGATGAAGAACTTTGTAAAAAAATAGAGCCTAATGTTTCAACAACAAAAGAAAGGGTTGAAGCATTAAAAATAGTGCGTGATGAGGGAATACCAACAGTAGTTTGGTTAACTCCGATACTGCCATTTATCAACGATACGGAGGGAAACATTATTGGTATTTTAAATTATTGCAAGGAAGCAAAAGTGTTTGGAATAATATGCTTTGGTATGGGAGTGACACTCAGAGAGGGAAACAGAGAGTATTTTTATTCGCAGTTAGATAAGAAGTTTCCAAAGCTGAAAGAACGATACATCAGAGAATACGGAAACAATTATGTAGTAAACAGCGTAAACAATAAAAAACTAATGGGTGGATTTCACGAATTCTGTGAGCGGAACGGTATCGTTCATGATAATGATGCGATATTTAACTATCTCAATTTATTTGAAGGTAAGGATATTTCAAAGCAACTTAGTTTTTTTGATGAAGTTTGACTAAGGATATTATCCTCAAAGCTCTTAAAGGCGAAAGAACAGATGAAAGGACAGGAGGAAAAGAAAGAATCCGTCCTTGGAGCTATCAAGAAATATCAGGCGGAAGATAAGGAAAAACCTAAAGAAAGTAAAGAAAAGCCAAAAGAAACGGAGAGATAAATTTATGGTCGGTGCGGTCTTCGGATTGCACCGTCTCTTTTTTTTTCTAAATATTGACTTTTGTTCTTATAAATACTATAATTTAAGAACGAAAAGGCGGTGATAGGAATGAGTAAACGGGAACTGCTGCTAAAAAAAATAAAAGAAAATAATGGGATTATAACTACCAGAGAAGCCTTAAATCTTGGTATTCATAAGGATATCCTAAAAGAATTAACCATAAAAGAAGAACTTGAAAAAATAGCCAACGGACTCTATGCACTTCCGGATGAGAATATTGATGAGTATCTTTATTTCTCATACAGAATACCCAAAGGTATTTTTTCTCACGAAACAGCGGCATATTTACAAGGATTATCAACACGAATGCCCCTTATTTATGTGATGACTGTAAAGGTAGGAGATAATGTCAGCAGAGTTAAGTCGGCAAGAGATAATATTATTTTTAAGTATGTAAAAAAAGATTATTACGATATTGGGAAAATAACTATAACCAGTCCTTTTGGCAGAGAAATATCAGTGTATAACAAAGAAAGAACCATACTTGATATTATCAAAGATAAGGACAGAATAGATGCACAAGTATTTAGCGAAGCAATAAAATCTTACTTTGCAGGTAAGGAGAAAAATTTATTAAAACTGTCGAAATATGCTATTAAGATGAATATGGAGCAAGCTTTAAAACGATATACGGAGGTACTATTATGAAAACATCGGAACAGATAAAAGGAGCGATTAGGAACATATCTAAGAAAACGGGAGTTAATCCGAACTCTCTACTTCAGATGTGCTTGTTTGAAGGAATACTTGAAAAACTCTCCAAATCAAAATATAGTGAGAATTTTATATTAAAAGGAGGACTTCTTATCTCCTCTCTTATCGGTGTTGATATGCGTAGTACGATGGATATGGATACTACGCTTAGAGGTATTCCGCTAAATGAAGTTTCTATAACAAAAATCTTAAATGAAATATTAGCGATTGAAATTGACGCAGATATTGAATATAAGCTGATTAAATTATCGCCAATAAGACAGGAAGATGTATATGAAGATTTTTGTGCAAGTATATCCTGCATTTTTGGGAAAATAAATGCAACCTTAAATATAGATATAACGACAGGAGATGTTATTACTCCAAGAGAAATGAATTATTCCTATTCAAAAATCTTAGAGGAAGGTACAATACCAATTATGACCTATACCATAGAAACTATACTCGCTGAAAAATTTGAAACCATTTCAAGCAGAAATATTACCACAACAAGAGCAAGGGATTTCTATGATTTGTATATGATATACAGCATTTATAAAGATAAAATTGATAAAGGCATATTAAGAAAAGCAATAGAAAGAACGAGTAAATACAGAGGTTCTTTTGAAACAGCTTTACAGTACAAGGAAATAGTAGAGTTGTTCCGGGAAAGTGAAACACCAAAAAAACTATGGAAAAAATACACACAGAATAACCCATATGCTAAAGATGTTGATTTCTTAGATACTATATCAGTCTATGAAGAAATAGGTACTGTATTAAATGTGAATGATGATACTAAATAGTATTATGGTTGGTGTGGTCTTTAGGGCTGCACCGGCTCTTTTTTTGTTGCTCAAAAAAAGGAGATAAAGATTATCTCTCCATCTCCTTACCCATGTAGATTCCGTAGTTTTTGCGTATTTTGTAAAGTTCGTCCATTGTGGATTTTGAGGAAGAATACTCCTGCATAAGGATATTCTTTTTTTCTTGCAATTTATCAAGTTTAGTTAAAATATCCTTTGAATTTGGCAGTTTAGAATGGGATTTTTTAAGCTCTGAAAGGGCAGTTTCGTTTGGTAATAAACCATGTTTATTCAGTCGCAGGATGACAGTCAATGTTGCTATCCTTTTTTTATAAAGGTGGTGATACTTATGATGAAGTTAAAATACTCCATCTGCTGTGGGCTTGATGTCCACAAAAATGTTATCGTTGCAACCATCGTAATCACAAATGCTGATGGAATCTCTGAGTACAAGCAAAAATCATTTTCTACTTTCAACTCGGATATTAGAAAATTTCACAGCTGGCTAATCGAGAATAATTGTTATCATGTATGTATGGAATCCACTGGGAAATATTGGATTCCTATTTTTAATTATCTCGAGAATGACATAGAAGTCTGCCTTACCCATCCTAAATATGTCAAAGCCATCAAGGGAAAGAAAACTGATAAAAAAGACTCCAAATGGATTGCTGACCTCTACAAATTCGACCTTGTCAGATGCTCGTTCATTCCCCCTAAAGACTTCAGACAGCTGCGTGAAATCGCAAGATACCGTTTCAAACTGGTATGTATGAAATCTTCTGAGAAAAACCGCATACAAAACTGCATGACTGTTTCCAATGTCGGCATTGCCAGTGTACTGTCTGATCCTTTTGGCAAAACAGCCACAGAAATCATGTCGTATCTTCTTACACATACTTCTGATTCCATTGATGAAAAAGCTGTCCGCAGACTCATTAAAAAAGGGGCAAAAGCTAAATCCGATGAAATCATTGAGGCAATCAGGGGGTATAACATAGAATCTGATCAGGCTAAAAAGCTTGAACTTGCCCGCAGCCATCTGGAGTATCTTGATGGCATGATTACTCAATCTGAAGTTGAGCTTTATGTAAGGATGAAGCCTTACTACAAGTTCGTTGAACTTGTTTCTACAATGCCTGGGATGACCGAACTAAGTTCAACAATCGTTCTTGCCGAAACAGGCGTAGATATGAGCATCTTTGATGACGCAAAGCATCTGTGCTCATGGTGTGGGCTTTCACCTACTAACAATGAGTCAGCCGGTAAAAAGAAGTCTGTGCGGATTTCAAAAGCAGGAGATTACTTAAAGCCTATGATGGTACAATGTGCGCTTGCAGCAATCAAGAGCAAAAAGCAGACCTATTTTGCAATCAAATATGGTCGAGTTAAAAAACGCCGTGGTCATAAGAAAGCAATCATTGCCATAGCACGAATGATGATAGTATGCATTTATCACATGGTTTCAGAAGAAAAACCGTTTAATCCTATTGATTATGAAGAACTTATGTCTCCGAAAAATCAAATAGAGCGTGTGATTCTAAATGAAAACAATGTCTTTGCTTATCTTGAAAGCCTTGGTTATGATAGCTCAAAGTTAGTAAAACGCAACGATAACTAACATTTATTTATATAGTTACCAATTTTAGGGATCTTGCGACCCCTTATATAAGTGCGCCCAAAAATATAAGTTATTTTTCACTCTTCCCCTCCTGTAAGAATGTACATAAAATATAACTGCATATTATGGGTTATAATAAGTATATCGGATGATATCTTAAAAGGTTGAGATTATTTTTAAGCTGTAGTAGAGGATTATGAAGCAGGTGGATATGTAGGGA
Organism: Lachnospiraceae bacterium; assembly: GCA_015258095.1. Classification (GTDB taxonomy): domain Bacteria; phylum Bacillota; class Clostridia; order Lachnospirales; family Lachnospiraceae; genus Oribacterium. The sequence goes on along the minus strand of JABZIV010000002.1, from coordinate 10,567 downwards.
GAAAACCCGGTACTGAAAAATCTACTTGACATAAAATGCCTGTAAGAATATGCTAAGAATAAGTTAGTTAATACTAACTACTTTAAGCTTACATTAATTCTAAAAAGGAGAATAGAAAATTGAGAAAAACAATATTATTTTTACTATTTGGAGTATTGCTTTTAACAGGCTGTGGGAATATGGGTAGTACTAAGGAAGCTGTAAGTAATGCTAATCCTCAGCCTAAAAAGAAGGTAACAGTAACAACTTCATTTCTGTACGACATGGTAAATCAGCTTGCAGGTGACATGGTGGATAAAGAGCTGATTATCCCTGCGGGAGAGGATCCTCACCTATATGTAGCAAAGCCTGAGGACTTAAAGAAGATAGCAGAGGCTGATTTGCTGCTTTTTCATGGACTGCACTTTGAGGGGAAGATGCAGGAGGTGCTTGAAAAGAAGGGATATGCGGTAGCATCCACATTTCCTGAGGACAAAATAGGCAAGATGGAGGAAGATGGGGCGGTAATAGTAGATCCGCATTTTTGGTTTGATATAGATCTTTACAAAGAAGCCACCGAGAATGCAGGTGCAAAGCTTTCTGAACTTTTACCTGAGAAAAAAGATGAAATAGATAAAAATACAAAAGCTTACTTAGAAAAGCTGTCAGCTCTTGATGAAGAAAATAAAAAATCACTTGCAGAGATTCCTGAAGGCGGACGGTACCTGATTACGCCACACGATGCCTTTAATTATTTTTCAAGGAGATACGGTATTGAAGTTGTGGCTCCTCAGGGTGTCAGTACAGATTCAGAAGTAGCAAATAAGGATATAGACAAAACTGTGGACTTCATAGTGGAGCACAAGGTCAAAGCTATATTTGCAGAATCTACCACAGATCCTGCAAGGATGGAGAAGCTAAAAGAGGCTTGCAGGGCGAAGGGCTTTGATGTAAAGGTTGTAAGTGGCGAGGGAAATGAGCTGTTTTCCGATTCGCTTGCACCGAAGGGACAAAGCGGCGATACATACATAGATATGTATAAGCATAATGTTAAACTGATTACCAAGAATTTAAAATAAAAGGAGTGGTGGGCATGGAAAAAGTGATAGTAAAGGTGGAGGATTTGACCATAGCTTACCACGACAAGCCTGTGCTAAAGGATTGTGACATTGATATAATGGCAGGCTCGATTACAGCCGTTATTGGACCAAATGGTGCAGGTAAGTCCACCTTGATAAAGGGAATATTGGGACTTCAAAATAAGCTTGCAGGTGAGATTCTTATTATGGGAGAGCCCATTAAAAAAGTCCAGAAGAAAATAGCCTATATTCCGCAGACTTCTGAGGTAAACTGGGACTTTCCGACCACCGTTATGGATGTGGTGCTTATGGGCAGATATGTACATCTTGGCTGGTTTAGGCATCCCGGGCTGGAGGATAGGAAAAAGGCTGAGGCTGCTCTTAAAAGGATAGGTATGTATGAGTTTAAGAATAGACAGATATCCAAGCTTTCCGGAGGACAGAGGCAGAGAGTATTTATAGCAAGGTTAATAGCGCAGGAGGCAGATATATACTTTATGGATGAGCCGCTTGCGGGCATAGATAAGGTTACGGAGAAGGTAATCATAGATTTCATAAAAGAAGAGCAGAAAAAGGGGAAAACAGCCATAATAGTCCACCATGACCTCGCCACCATAAGGGAATATTTCGACCATGTCGTAATTATCAACAAAAAGGTAGTAGCCGCGGGCAGGGTGAGTGAGGCGTTTACAAATGAAAACTTAGAAAAGGCGATGATGAAAAATGCTTAATCTGGACATACTTACAAGCTATTCATTTATCATAGTTGGCAGCGGGACTTTTTTGCTTGCAGCCATAGCAGGGGCTGTGGGCTGTATTACAGTACTTAAGGGACAGTCGCTGATAGGAGATGCCATAGGACATGCTGCATTCCCGGGGATAATCCTGTCTTTTATGCTTTTTATGCAAAGGGAGCCTGTGCTGTTAACGCTGGGAGCGGTAGCATCCGGCGCTACAGCCTTTATGCTCATTCAGGTCATAAAGGAGAATTCAAAGCTTAAGTTAGATGCGATACTTGCAGTGGTTTTATCGTCATTTTTTGGAGTGGGAATGGTGCTAAAAAGCTATATTCAGGGTAATAGCAACTATAAGGAGGCTGCTCAGTCAGGGCTTTCAAGCTATATCTTTGGACAGGCGGCTTACATTATGAAAGATGATGTGAAGCTCATAGTGTATATTGGAGTTCCTACCTTGGTTTTACTTGTTTTATTTTACAAAGAAATCAAGTTATTTTTATTTGACGAAATATATGCAAAGGCTATAGGGATAAGAACGGTTTTGCTGTATGGGATAATTCTTGTAATGACAATGGGAATAATAGCTGCAGGACTTAAGCTTGTGGGTGCAATCCTCATTTCATCTTTGCTTATAATACCCGCAATTACAGCTCTTCAATGGAGTGATAAATTCAGTCGGGTACTTATAATAGCGGGTGTGGTTGGCGGGGTATCTGCACTCATCGGTACTTATATTTCAACGGCTTATGACGGAATGAGCACAGGGGCAACCATAATACTCATAATGGGAAGCTTTGCAATCATTTCTCTTGTAATAGGGCCGCATGGGATGATAAAGAACCTTAGGATGAGGAGGCATGGAGGAAATGATTGAGTCATTAATATCTTACTTTGCCATATCCTACGAGTCTTACTTTGTACTTCTTACAACTGCTGTAGCCTGTGCGGTGTTAAGCCCGTTTTTGGTCTTAAGGAAGCTTTCAATGGTTTCAGATGCCATTTCACATTCGGTTTTACTGGGAATAGTTATTGCATTTTTCATAGTAAAGGATGTGGGTTCTCCGTTTTTAATAGTGGGAGCGGCGATATTTGGCGTGATTACAGTATTTGCGGTAGAATTACTTTCGGGAACAGGACTTGTAAAAAATGATGATGCGGTTGGTATAGTCTTCCCGATGTTTTTTGCCCTTGCAGTAGTTCTGATTACGAAATTTGCTAGGAATGTACATCTGGATACAGACGTAGTGCTGATGGGAGAGGTCATCATTGCTCCGTTAAACAGGATAGGATTTATGGGAATCGACCTGCCCAAGGCATTTGTGCAGATGGGAATATTGCTTGTGGTAAACTTACTCTTTGTTATCATTTTCTTTAAGGAACTTAAGGTAACTACATTTGACAGAGGGTTTGCAAAGCTTGCAGGGTTTTCTTCGGGAGCTTTATTTTATGCACTGATGACTCTTTCATCGTTTACAGCAGTTACAGCCTTTGATGCGGTTGGGGCTATTTTGGTAGTTTCGTTTTTGATTACTCCCGGGGCAGCAGCCTATCTTGTAAGCAAAGATTTGAAGGTGATGATAGCTATATCGGTAGGCTATGCAGTTATTAATTCCAGTATAGGCTACGTGCTTTCTCTCCTTATGAATGTATCTATGTCGGGAATGACAGCCGCTGCCGCAGGAGTTACATTTTTACTTACCTTTTTATTTAATAGAGAAGGGTTGATAACTGCTATATTTATAAGGCTTAAGAGAAAGAGTGAGTTAAAGCCCGAACTTTTCCTTACCCATATAGGCAATCATTCAGGCAAAAGAGAGGAAAGAGAGGAGCTCGGCTTAGGTTCAATCAGAGACCATCTTAAGTGGAAACAGGCTGAGGTTGATAAGACAGCAGGAAGACTTATAAGAAAAGGGCTAATAAGGGTAGATACAGATAAGAATATTTATGCTCTGACTGAGAGAGGAAGGGAGAAGTTTGTAGAGATTGGGGAATAAAAGCCCTTGGCTGTGAGGCAGGGGATTTAACTGAGAGATAGATAAAGCCCTCCGATTCCTCGGAGGGCTCCTATCCCTTATTCAGTCTATACTCTCCAAGAAAATCTCATCTTTGCTAACTGTGAAAACAGGTTTAACAGTTCTTTATTTTTATTTAAGGACTCATTAAGCATTTCAGAAACTGCATTATTCTGTATTCCCAGTACTAAAAGCTTGTGTGGTGTTTCCTCAAATAAAATACTTAAATTGGTACCTATAGGAATATCAAACCTATTTTTGCTGAAAAACTCATCAAGAGCCTTTTTAATAACTCTATGTAGTGGTAAATCATCTTTTTCATTTGTCTTTTGGTAGGCTGCAAGCTTTCCGGAAGGTACTTTAAAAGGCTCTCCTTTAGAGAGAAGCTTGATTCCGTCCTTAGTAAGCTCATAATCATCCACGCCTTCTTTCTTTGCCATATCGTGTATCCAGCCATTTTGCCCTACTCCGTACTTATATTTCTGGCGGACATCAAGGAGATGACCATCCTTAAACTCAATATCGGTATAAGCATTTTCTTTATAAATACCCTTTTCTGAAAAGTATTTCACCCTTGAGGATAACAGACCTAATGCTGCACTTTGTATAGTTGGAGTACTGCCTTTGGTTTCGTTTCTCACATTCGCTGCAACCTTTTCTATAACATCCTCTCCGTCCTTTGTAAAAAAGCTGCCGTCTCTTGCCTCCAAATCCCTCATATCATATCCGGTATATCTGTAAATTTTATTTGCTAAATTCCAAAGGCTGCTTTTTTCATTGCTATACTGCTCAGACTTAGCAAGCGATGAGGCAGAAAATGCAATATGTAAAGATAATACCTCAGGATTCTTACCTTGATTTAGAACGCTCTCAATTCTTTGTTTTAAGCTATCATCTACCTCGCCTAAAACAAAAATTCTATTTGTATATAAATCACTTCTAAAAGTAAGAGTAACATCTCTTGGTATGTTAATATTATTTTCTTCAAAGAGTTTAGACATCTGAAAATCCATGTTAAGCCTGTCATGAATGGATGATCGAAAGCTCTCTATTTCTCCATGAATACTAGGTGCTTCATAGCCGCGGTATGCATAATCCATAACAGAGTAAAAGTAAGGTTTGCCGCCCTTTAATACTCTCATCTCGTTATTATAGGCAGTCATGCGTACTGCAGAATGAGGTTCACCGTCTAAAACCCTATAGTGACAATAGCTTGGGTCAAAGTATTTTCTTTCTATATGATATTCGGGATCAGCAAAAACCTTATTTCTACGATTTTCTTTTTCGTAGACTCTATCAAGTTTATCAGCTAGTTCTCCAGACGGCCCCTTATATAAATTTTTAGCTGTTCGTCCTTCCAGTTGATAGGAAGAACCGGTATAGCCAGCAGCAGAAGTTTTTGATATATCCATATTTTTTACCATTCCTTTCGCTTCGCTCAAGGCACAAACAAGTTACAACTTTTGTTCTTGAAATTTGAGATGGCAGGTAGTATAATATAACTAAGTTATATTTGGAGAAAAGAGAAGTAAACTGTGGCTAATGGCGATTACGAAGCAACTCATAAAAAAATATTGGATTGTGGAAAGAATATTTTCAAAACACAAGGATTTGAAAAAGCTAATTTAAGAGCAATATGCAAAGCGGCGGGTGTAACTACCGGTGCTTTTTATGGTCATTTTGAAGATAAGGAAGCTCTTTTCTCCGAATTAGTAGAGCCAATCGTGAATCAGATACAAAGCTCTTATGCTATGTATGAAGATAAGAGTTTTGATGTTTATAAAAGAGAAAACCATATAAAGAAAGAAACGATTTCCAAAATTTTGGAATCAAAAGCACAAGGTGCTATTGAAATGGTTCTATATTTCTTTGAGCATAAAGATGTATTTGAGTTGCTTATATTTGGTTCTTATGGAACAAAATTTAACAACTTTTTAGACGAAATTATTGAGAAAGAAGATAAAAATCATTTTAAAATTTTAAGCATGATATACGGAGCGGATCATGTTAATGATGTGATAACGAATAGAGGAATTCACCTAATCAACCATGCGTACTTTTATGCATTATCGGAAGTAGCAGTTCATTCTAAAAGTAAAGAAGAAGTGAAATTGAATGCAACTTTGATTTCAGAGTTCTTTAATGAGGGATGGAAAAAGATACGAGGAATATAAACAATTTTTTTGCCCGAAACATAACTTAGTTATATTTCGGAATGTAGAAGAATAAAAATAAAACCGGATATTGTTTCTGTATGAAAATAGAAATATATCGAATTGAAAAAACAAGGAGGACAAAATTATGAATTTAAAAGGTATTGTAAAAATAGCAGTATTTTCTGTTATTGGGTTTGTATTAACAATGGGATTAGGTTTTTTGACGGGATCGTTTGGGATGCTTCCAAGTTTATATTTATCATCAGCCCTGCCAACAATTATTGTAGCACCGGTCTTTGTTATTATGTGTAAGCAGGTCGGGCAAAGAGGTACAGCATTTTTATACTTCCTATTGATGGGTGTTTTCTATGTTCTCATGGGAATGTGGCCAGTAATTGCTGTTTGTGCTATTGCAGGACTTTTAGCAGAACTTGTAATTGGTAAAAAGGAAAATTATGAGAATAAGAATATGAAGATTGGGGCTGCGTTTGGAGCAGGTATGTTCATATATTCCTTACATGCTATGTATTTTACGTTTGTATTTGGTGTAGAAGGACTTACAAAGCAATTTCCAAAGATGTTTACAACCGATTACGCAACATTCCTTTACAATTTTTACACACCTAAAAATATCTTGATTTGTTTATTGATTGCAATTGTGGCTTCAGTTATAGGTGCCTATTTTGGAACATATATTTACAATAAATTTTTTAGTGATAGGAAGAAAAAAAGTGTTTTGTAGAGATGAAAAAAATAATATAAACAAATACCAACTATCAGACAAAATCAACCCGCTTACTATAGTTGGGTTGATTTTGCTATTTTCTGTTGTTTTAACAATAGGAGAACAAACCCAATACTTATTTTCCCTTATTTTTGTTTTAGTACTGTTATCCTTATTTTCAATTAAAAAAGCATTTAGAACAATATTTTCATTGCTTATAGTATGGGGACTTATTTATTTACTAAAACCCCATTTAGGAAATGTTTTGATTGGTTCTATATATACAATGCTACTTATAGTGTTGAAATTTGCTCCACTTTTCATCTTGGGAAGAGTTCTGTCTTCATATAGCTCTTCGCATCTAATTGCTGCATTTAGAAAAATTGGAATTGATGGTGGAATAGGTATAGGAATCACAGTATTTTTTCGTTTTATTCCGGAAATCTCTATCAGGATGAAGGAAATAAATAATGGTATGAAAATTAGAGGATTTAAAGCAAGCATTTTCAAACCAATTAGAACGTTTGAATTATATTTTGTTCCTCTTATGTATAAGTGCATAGACATAAGTGATACCTTAACTTGTTCAATTATATCAAAAGGAATTGAATACGATGGGGAAAAAACAAGTTTTCATGAGGTGAAAATTACATTTATTGATATCTCAATGATAGTAGGAGGGATGATTTTGTTGGGGACGAGTTTATGGAAAATATTTTAGAGGCAGAAATAAGATCCTTTCATTATGGAGAGGATTTGATATTAAAAAATTTAAAAATGTCTATAAAGAAAGGCGAAATTGTAGTCTTAACAGGTCTTTCTGGATGCGGAAAAACAACACTTTTAAGATTACTAAACGGGCTTATTCCATCCTTTTATGATGGTGATTTTGACGGAGAAATCAAGATTTTAGGGAAAGATATAACGGCATATAAAAAGGGAGAGTTAGCTAAATATATTGGCAATGTATTTCAAAATCCTAAAGATCAATTTTTTTGTGATGTGGTTGAAGATGAAATTGCTTTAGTTGGTGAAAATTTAGGGTTAGAGAAAAAAATCTTAAGAGAAAAAGTTGACGAAGCAATGCAGTTACTTGAAATAGAGTATCTAAGAAAAAAGTCTATCTTCGAGTTATCAGGAGGGGAAAGGCAAAAGGTTGCTATAGCTGGAACTCTTATCTATGATACGGATATTATTTTTTTTGATGAGCCATCAAGCAGTCTTGATTACGATAGTATAAAACACTTCAGTGAAATACTTCTCAGATTGAAGGCGATGGGAAAGACAATAATTATAGCGGAACATAGGCTCTATTATTTAAAAGAGATTTTTAGCAGATTGATTTATATAAAAGACGGTACAATATGTGATATTTTTCCGAATGGGAGTCTTAGTAATAATAAATGTAAGGAGCTTGAGTTAAGAACGCTTAATGAAAGAGAATTGGTATCAAAAAAAGAACCGATTGTGGCTAAAAGCTACATAAAATTAAATAACGCCTGTATCCATCAAGGGAAAAGAACCTTGATAGAAAACTTAACCTTTGAGATTGGTGAGAGCGAAATAATGGGAGTGATTGGGCCTAATGGTATTGGAAAAAGTACCTTAGCAAAAGCATTGTGCGGATTATCTGAAAAATATTTAGATGTCAGCTATGGACAGAAACAAAAGGAAAGGCTTAGAAACTCATATTGTGTATTACAAGATGTAGATGCTCAGATTTTTTTAGACACAGTAGAAAATGAATTGATATTTTGTAAAGATAAAAACTCGGAAAGTGATTTAGAAAAAATACGAGAATATCTAAAAGATACAGACCTGTGGCATAAAAAAACCAATCATCCGCAGAAATTATCCGGTGGACAAAAACAACGATTGGCGATTATTACTTCGTTTTTATCCGGTCGTAAGTTGATAATTCTGGATGAACCAACATCAGGTCTTGATTATAAAAGTATGAAAATTATGTCCGATTTAATGACAGAAAAAGCAAAGGAGATTCCAATTATAATAATTACTCATGACTTAGAGTTGTTATTTAAAACCTGTCATTCCGTCTTAATGCTCGGCGATAAGGATTATAAAAAAATATCTGTAAAGGGAAATGAAGCGTTGATTATGGATTTTATGGATAAAAAAGGAAATTTATTGAAGGAGAAAAACTATGTTAAATAAGGTTTTTGAATATGCAGGTTCGCATAAAAAATCAATTTACTTAGCAAGTTTTATTATGCTTATTAGTGTAATTATGGGTGTGCTACCCTTTCTATTTGCATATCAGATTATCAATCCCCTTTATTTTAGCAGTAGCTATATATCTTAATTATCAAGGAGTTTTGGGACTTCCGTATATGTTGGGGCTTATTTTGTTTGTATTTGACTTATTCAGCCCTTTAAAAACATTTTACGGAGAAGCTACAAGGCTTACTGTAATGAACGCCGCTTTGGATCGCATTGAAGAAGTGTTAAATGAAACTGAATTACAAGATGTAGGCAAAAAACATATTTCAAAATCTGATACCTCAGAACCTGAAAATTCTTTTAATCATGTTAAATTCTCTTATGGTGAAAAAGAGGTTTTGCATGATATGAGTTTTGAAATGAACAAGAATACAATGACGGCTTTAGTTGGACAGTCCGGGGGAGGTAAATCCACAGTAGCAAATCTTTTGGCAAGATTTTGGGATGTAGACTCCGGTGAAATTTTGATTAGAGGAGTGAATATAAAGGATGTTTCACTATCTGAATTGATGTCGGAAATCAGTATGGTTTTCCAGAGAGTTTATTTATTTCAAGATACGATTTTTAACAATATTGCCATGGGGAAAGAAAATGCAACGAAAGAAGAAGTTATAGAAGCAGCCAAGAAAGCAAGATGCTATGATTTTATTATGGCACTTCCGGATGGATTTGACACAATGATTGGAGAGGGAGGAGCAACTTTATCCGGTGGTGAAAAACAAAGAATTTCTATTGCCCGTTGCATGTTAAAAGATGCTCCTATTGTAATTCTTGACGAGGCAACAGCAAGTGTTGATGTGGACAATGAAAGCTATATACAGGAAGCAATTAGTGAATTGGTAAAGAATAAAACCTTATTAGTTATTGCTCACAGATTAAATACGATTAGGGATGCCGACAATATTGTTGTAATCAAGGAAGGGAATATTGCAGAACAAGGTAATCACGATAAACTGATGTCCTTAAACGGCATTTATAAAGGGATGGTAGAATTGCAAAATAAAAATGAAGGGATAAAAATTTTGTAATGAGATACTAAAGAAGGAGCAAAAATTATGAGTATAAGATCGTGTTATTTAATAATTTCAAGAAAAAGCGAAGCTCCTTTTTTCTTTATGTATCTTTATAATTAGTGGTTGTAACTATTTAAGTATAAATTTAATCTTCCATTTTAGAGGACTTCTTATGCCTATGTGCAGAAGTCCTCCTTTTTTGTCTAAAAATGCAGATAAAAAAGAAATGGAGGAAATAAAATGCCAAGAGAATATTACCTTTATGTCAACGGGCAAAGGGTTGAAGTCAGCGAGCAGATATATAAAGTCTACTGGCGAGGAAAAGAACACGAAAAGTATTTAGAGCAGGTGGACAAGAAAAACCACTTGCTCTTTTTTTCATCGTTGGATCAGGATGTTTTCTTGAAAATAAAGAATCTTGACAAATATTGAATTTTGATTTATTTTTAAATATAAATTCAGTATTAGTATAGAAAGAGGTGTGCTATGGCACAGGTATTAAAAGAAGAAGTTAGAAATAGAATACTCGAAGCAGCAGAAAAAGTATTTTATAAAAAGGATTATAGAGGTGCCAAATTAACAGAAATTGCAAAAGAAGCAGATATTCCTGTGGCACTAATTTATAC
>JABZIV010000029.1 GCA_015258095.1 Lachnospiraceae bacterium | reverse complement strand
ATAAGGAAAACTTTTAAAATAAAATAGAATTATATATATAATAATTATAAACAATCAATGTATTCTTATTGTAATGAAATACTGGCAAATAATTAAGTCTTTCAGTATAATTTTATGTGCAATTTATAGAATTGTTCTTGTATTTAAACGATAAAGCTGATATGATTCATCAGGTAATAGTTCACATTCTTGTAGTTCATAGAAGGACTCCCCATTAAGGGATAAAATAAGGAGGAATGTAGATGAAAAAAAGAAATTTAGCAATGATGACTGCTGCCCTGGTTCTGGCACTTTCTGCCTGCGGCGGCGCTAAGTCCGGATCGGAGACAAAGGCATCCGGAGATGCAGGCAAGGAAGAAAGTTCCAAAGCGGATGCGGCTAAGTCCGATGACAAGAAGTCTTCCGGAAAAGAGCTTCGTCTTGTAAACGGTAAGATCGAGGTTGATGCACAGTTAAAGGAACTTGCAGCCGCTTATGAGAAAGAGACCGGTGTGAAGGTGAACATCGAGTCTATGGGAGGCGGTATCGATATTCAGGGTACCCTGAAAGGCTATTTCCAGGCTGATAATATGCCGGATATCTTCGTTAACGGCGGAGACACGGACTTCAAGAACTGGGAAGGTCACCTTGTAGATATGTCAAAAGAAAAGTGGGTTTCCGATACGGATGCGGCTTACAAGGATAAGGACGGAAAGGTTCTTGGCTTCCCGTATACGACAGAGGCTATCGGTCTTGCCTATAATGCGGATGTACTGGAGAAGGCCGGTATCGATCCGAAGTCCATTACCGGTCCGGAATCCATGAAGAAGGCTTTCGAAACACTGGACAGCAAGAAGGATGAGCTCGGACTTACCGCAGTAGTTGGTTATGTTGCAGAAGCCACCAACCTTTATTGGTCAACAGGTAACCACCTCTTCGGTGTTTATGAGGATGGCGGATTAAAGAGAGACGATACGAAGTATTTTGACCTTCTTGAACAGGGTAAGATTGATAAGGATCGTTTCTCCAAGTATGCGGATATGGTTGAGCTTTTCAATAAGTATGCAGATCCCGCGCTTCTTGTTTCCGGAACCTATGACCAGCAGATTCAGAATTTCTCTGCCGGAAAGTATGCTTTCGTAACACAGGGTTCCTGGATTGGAGCTACCATGACAAACGATGACAAGGAGCAGTATGAGGCTGCCGGTAAGTTCAAAGTCGGTATGATTCCGTATGCGTTTGAAGAGGGAATCGATACCATTCAGACGAACTCTCCGTCTTGGTGGGCTGTATTTGACAACGACAACAAGGAAGAAGCTTTGAAGTTCTTACAGTGGGTTTCCGAGGATGAAGGACAGAAGATTCTGGTACAGAAAGCCGGTTTTGTCAGCCCGTTCAAGTCCATCAGCTATGTAGCGGAAGATCCGTTTGCACAGACGATTACCGATTATACAAAGGCAGGAAAGACTTCTGCTTGGCACTGGCTTGGCAACAAGGAAGGTCTTGCACAGAATGCACTGGGCGTTGTTTACCAGGATTTTGCTTCCGGTAATCTGGACAAGGCAAAGTTCGTAGATACCGTGGAGAAGGTTGTTGCACAGTACTATGCCGGATAATTTCACTAGAGATTCCTCTTGCAATGGTAGAGGTCTTTCCAGTAAAATGTGGCTACAGAAGTTGCTGTAGTTCCATCACACAATACTACTTTTTCAGTAGTGCTATAGGGTGAAGAAGCGGGGCGGCGTTATGCTGCCCCATTTTTTGAAGAAGGGGGAACCATGAAAGGACGAGATACTAGAGTAGAGTCCATTTTTCTACTGTTACTGGGAGCAGTACTCATGTTTGCCGCTCTTTTCTTTGCTTTCACTATGAAGGCGAATTATAGTGGGGTAATGAAGAGCATAGCAAATCTAAGGGGTACGCTGTTGGTATGTGGCGCAATTTTATTTTTTTACGGTCTGTATCGGGTGCCGAGTACTGCACATCATAGAAAGATTGTCTATTTTCTCTTTCTTTTCCCCTTGCTTTTTACTTTTTTTGTTACGGTGATTATTCCCCTGGTTTTAGGAATCGGGTATTCCTTTACGGATTGGACGGGAATTCGTTTTACAAAAGTAGTAGGCTTACAGAATTATGTAAAGATGTTTCATGACCCGGCGTTTATCTGGTCGGTTATGATTACATTTTTCTTCGTTATCATGAACGTTGTTCTGATTAATATCGTAGGATTTTGTCTGGCACTTCTTTGTACAACAAAATTAAGAGGGGTGTCTTTCTTTCGTGCAGCATATTTCCTGCCGAATCTGATTGGCGGAATTGTGCTGGGCTATATCTGGCAGTTTGTATTCAACAATGTACTGATGAATTACACCAAGTTTTCCATGCTGTCGAGTACCAATACCGCGATGCTTGCGATTATTATCGTCTATATCTGGCAGTATGGCGGATATATTATGCTGATTTATGTGACCGGTCTTACCCAGATTCCGGGGGATGTTTTGGAGGCGGCTTCCATCGATGGGGCGAGCGCCGTGCAGACCCTCTTTAAGGTAAAACTGCCCATGATTGCCTCAACGGTCACGATATGCACTTTCTTGACATTGACTTCCGCTTTTAAACAGTTTGATGTCAATATGGCCTTGACTAACGGTGCCGGTTCCGTACCGGATTTTATGGGATCTTATCTATCCAACGGTACGCAGATGCTGGCTTTGAATATCTATAATACGGCGATTGCGAAAAACAATTTTGCGGTAGCACAGGCGAAGGCGGTTCTGTTCTTTATCATTCTGGCTGTGATTTCTTTGATTCAGGTACGAATCAGTAACAGTAGAGAGGTGGAAATGTAATGAATAATGCAAGAAAAGGGAAAAGTTTACTTTTAGGAATCGTGGGAACTTGCATTGCAGTCTATGTATTATTCCCCTTTTACCTGGTTATGATGAATGCTTTTAAGAAGCAGGCGGATATCGTGGCGGATCCGGTTCGTTTTCGCGGAGTGAGTTTCGCTCAGTTGACGAAGAATCTGAACTCCGTTATCCATAATTCCAACTTTAATTTCTGGTATGCCTTCGGGACTTCTACCGTGATTACGATTGTATCTCTGATTCTTCTCATCCTCTTCGGCAGTATGGCGGCATGGGTAATCAGCAGAAATCATAAGAAGGCTTGGGCAACCGCAATTTATATGGTATTCATTGCTTCCATGATTATTCCTTTCCAGGTGGTTATGCTTCCGCTTGTATCAACCTTTCGTGATGTGGGAAAGTTCATTGGAATCAGTATGTTACAGTCTGTGCAGGGAATTGTCTTTGCCTATCTCGGTTTTGGCGGCGCGATGACCGTATTTATTCTGACCGGATTTATCAAGGGAATTCCTTATGAGCTGGAAGAGGCGGCTGCGATTGACGGATGCTCTCCGGAGGGAACTTTCTTTAAGATTATTTTCCCGCTTTTGAGACCGGTGATTACGACGGTGACGATTTTAAACGGAATGTGGATTTGGAACGACTATCTTCTTCCGTCTCTGATGCTTGGACAAAACGGAAAGGTGAAGACGCTTCCCGTTGCGGTACAGGCCTTTGTCGGCTCCTACGTTAAGCAGTGGGATCTCATTCTTTCCGCTGCACTGCTGGCCATTTTACCCATGATTATCGTTTTCCTGATTGGACAGAAGCAGATTATGAGCGGAATGGTTGAAGGAGCGGTAAAGGGCTAAAGAAGACGAGGGGCCTTATGGCAAGAATAAAAGATATTGCGAGACTCGCGAATGTAAGTCCCTCTACCGTATCCAATGTCATTCATAAAAGAAAAGAGAAAGTCAGCCCTGAAATCTACAGACGAGTCGAGAAAATTCTGGAAGAAGAACAGTATGTTACCCACATGGGGGCCAGGATGCTTTCGGCGGGTGGCTCCAGACTGATTGCCCTTATCCTTGCGTATAAGCGAATAGAGAAAGAGAGCATTACGGAAGATCCGTTTGTTTCTTCCGTAATCGGTGCGGTGCAGCTTGCTTTGCAGGAGAAGGGCTATTTTCTCCTGCTCTACAGTAATCCGGACATGGAGGAATGTGTAAGGATTTCCCGGGAGTGGAACGTGGATGGCATCATCCTTCTCGGGGCAAAGAGAGAAGGATACTATAAGATAAAGGCAAGCCTCTCCGTACCGGTTGTTTCGATCGATACGCCTTTTTCTGCTGAAGATAAAGACTATGTGAATGTCGGTCTGAAAGACTATGAAGCGGCAAAAGAGATGACGAAGTATCTTCTTTCCATGGGGCACCGGAAGATTGCCTTTTTCTCTCTGACTGAGGGCGGAGAACTTCTGGAAAAGCACTATATTGATAGTGAACGCTATCGAGGATATAAAGACGCGATGGAAGAGGAGGGACTTTCTGCCGGAGTCTGGCACAATCTGTCGTTTACGGAAGAATGGAGAAAAAAACAATATCTCTCTTTTTATGAGGAAAAGTTCTTTCATGCAACAGCCTTGTTTGTTACGGCGGATATCATGGCACTCGAGATGATGCGTTTTTGTATGGACAGAGGCATCTCCATTCCGGAACAGCTTTCTATTGCGGGATTTGACGGGATAAAAGCGGGGCGCTGTATGCATCCGATGCTCACCACGATGGAGCAGGATAGCGCGGAAAAAGGACGGAAAGCGGTAAAAGAGTTACTGTCCCTGCTTTCTGCCGGAGCGTGTCTTTTTGCAGACGCAGGGGAGAAGCAAAGGGTAGTATCCTGTAAAAAGGAGAAAGAAAACAGTAGAAATAAAGTTAGTGATGTGGAAGGGAAATGCAAGAATATTCTCCTTCCGGCAAAGCTTTTTTTAGGGGAGACGGTGGCTAGAATCTAGAGGGCGTGCTTTTAGGCGCGCATTTTATCAATGTAGAGGAGTGGGATGATGAAAAAAACATGGTGGAAAGAAGCGGTCGTATACCAGATTTATCCGAGAAGTTTCTGTGATAGCAACGGGGACGGCATCGGGGATTTGAACGGAATTACTTCGAAACTCGATTATCTGAAGGAACTCGGAATCGATGTCATTTGGTTGTCTCCCGTCTATCGCTCTCCCAACGATGACAACGGCTATGATATCTCCGATTATGAGGATATCATGGAAGACTTCGGAAGTATGGCGGACTTTGACCGTTTACTGAAGAGCGCGCATGAGAAGGGACTGAAGATTGTGATGGATCTTGTGGTGAATCACACGAGTGATGAGCACGCGTGGTTCCTCGAGTCCCGGAAAAATGCGGAAAATGAGAAGCGGGATTACTATATCTGGAAGAAGGGAAGAAAGCTTAGTGAAGTTTCCCCCGAAGAGCGGGAGCACTTTGCTTCCGATGTAGTGGAGTATAAGGGAGAGAAGTTCCTTCCTCCGAACAACTGGGGTTCCTTCTTTTCCGGCCCTGCCTGGGGATTCTCGGAAGAGACAGGGGAGTTTTATTTGCATCTTTTTTCGAAGAAGCAGCCGGATCTCAACTGGGAAAATGAGAGAGTGCGGAAAGAAGTTTTCGATATGATGAATCGTTGGTGTGAGAAGGGAATCGACGGTTTCCGTATGGATGTGATTTCCCTGATTTCAAAGCCGGAAGGACTCCCGAATCAGCCGATTCCGACCGGTGCCATCTATGGAGATGCCGGACAGGTTTGCGCAAACGGACCGCAGGTCCATGCGTATCTGAAAGAGATGAACCGGAAAGTGCTTTCCCGCTATGATTTAATTACGGTAGGAGAAACCGCAGGCGTCACCCTGGAAGAAGCAAAGAAATATGCCAATTCCGATGGAACGGAGCTCAACATGGTTTTCCAGTTTGAACACGTCAGTCTGGATGACAATCCGAAATATGGTTTTAAGTGGAATACGGAGAAGATGTCTCTGGTTTCTTTGAAGAAGAATCTTACGAAGTGGCAGAACGGTCTATATGAAGTAGGCTGGAACAGTATTTTCTTCTGTAACCATGATCAGCCGCGTATTGTTTCCCGTCTCGGAAATGACAGTGATCTATACAGGGAGCGTTCGGCAAAGTGTATTGCCACCTTCCTTCACATGATGCAGGGAACGCCTTACGTATATCAGGGAGAAGAACTCGGCATGAGCAATTATCCGTTTCAGGACTTGTCGGAGTTCCGGGATCTCGAGAGTATCAATGCTTTCCACGAACTGACCGAGAAAGCCCATTTGGATCCAGCAGAACTTTTCCCGATGATAGCTTTTAAGAGCAGGGACAATGCACGTACACCGATGCAGTGGGATGATTCCGAGAATGCCGGATTTACAAGCGCGACCCCTTGGATCAAAGTGAACCCCAACTATAAGAAAGTGAATGCGAAGGAAGAACTTGCGAGAGCGGATTCCGTTTTCCATTATTATCAGAAATTGATTTCTCTTCGTCATCACTCTGATTTGATTGTTTATGGCGACTTCCGCCTTTTGGAGGAGGGGGATCCGGATCTTTTTATCTATGAAAGACATTTGGACGGAAAAGCGCTCCTCTGTGTATGCAATGTTTCGGAAAAAGAAAGAGAGTATACGGTTCCCGCAGAGTTTCAGAACGGACAAGTGCTGATTCAGAATATTCCGGATAGAGATGTGCGTGCCGGGAAACTTGCACCGTACGAGGCTTATGTTTTAGCAGTAGAATAAGGAACTTTGTATAGGATGAACCGTTAGTGTGAGAAGGGAATCAACGGTTTCTGTATAGTAGAAAGAGTGAAGGAATGAAAAAAGAGTGGTGGCAGGAGAAGGTCGCTTATCAGATTTATCCGAAGAGTTTTAAGGATACGAAGGGGAATGGAATTGGAGACATCAAGGGGATTATTGAAAAACTCGATTATTTGAAGGAACTCGGAATCGATATCATCTGGATCTCTCCCTGCTTTCTGTCCCCTCTTGCCGACCAGGGCTATGATATTGCGGATTACTACAAGATTGATCCGCGATTCGGCTCCAATGAAGACATGGAGGAGCTGATTTCCGAGGCGAAGAAGAGGGATATGTATATTCTCCTGGACCTTGTGGTAAACCATTGTAGTGATGAGCATGAGTGGTTTCGGAAGGCGGTGGCGGATCCGAAGGGACTTTTCGCCAAGTATTTTTACTTTGAAGAGGGAGTAGACGGGCACGAGCCGAACAACTGGCGTTCCTATTTCGGCGGATCGGTTTGGGAAAAGGTGGAAGGAACGGAGAACACCTACTATCTGCATCTTTTTCATAAAAAGCAGCCGGACTTAAACTGGGAGAATCCGGAACTCAGGGAAGAAATCTATAAGATGATTAACTGGTGGCTGGACAAGGGCATAGCAGGCTTCCGTATCGATGCGATTCTGAACATTAAGAAAGTTTTCCCGCTTCGCGGACATGATTTTCCGGTGGATCGGGATGACGGACTGAGCAATTGTACAAGAATGATCACGGAAGCGGAGGGAATCGGTGATTTCCTGGGAGAAATGCGAGATCGTTGTTTTAAGCCGCACCATGCCTTTTCCGTTGGAGAAGTTTTTAATGAAACGGAAGCGCAGATTCCGGAGTTTATCGGAGAAAACGGCTATTTTTCTTCGATGTTTGATTTTCGTGCGCATTCCAGCGCCCATTCGGAACTTGGCTGGTATGATGCCGGTATCGTGACCCCGAATATGTATCGGGATGCTTGCTTTCTGACGCAGAAACTCGTAAACCCCGTGGGATTTATCTCTACGATTATTGAGAATCATGATGAACCGAGAGGCGTGAGCTTCTATATTCCGAAGGAAGATTTATCCGAGAAGGCAAAGAAGTTCCTT
This sequence comes from Lachnospiraceae bacterium, assembly GCA_015258095.1. GTDB lineage: Bacteria > Bacillota > Clostridia > Lachnospirales > Lachnospiraceae > Oribacterium. The sequence continues at coordinate 17,565 of JABZIV010000029.1, read as the reverse complement.
GCTACGATGCAGATGCTGCAAAGAGGACTTCCCTTTATCTATCAGGGGCAGGAAATCGGCATGGAAAATGTGGTTCTCACGTCCATTCGGGAAGTGGATGACATCAGCACTCTGGATGAATACGAAGTCTGTCTTCGGGAAGGTTTCTCGGAAGAGAAAGCACTCCGAATTGTGAACCGCTATTCCAGAGACAATGCACGTACACCGGTACAATGGGACAGCAGTGAGAATGCAGGCTTTACGACAGGAACTCCCTGGCTTCCGCTAAACCCGAATTATAAAAAGATCAATGTAGCAGAGCAGGAGAAAGACCCCGAATCCGTTTTAAGCTACTATAAGAAACTGACCGCATTAAGGAAGAACCCGGAATATAAAGAAACAGTGGTTTATGGAGACTTTGTTCCCTTTATGGCAGACGAAGATCGCCTGATGGCGTTCTACAGAAAAGGGGAGAAAACCCTCCTCATTCTCGGAAACTACCGAAAAGAAGAACGGGAGCTCGAGCTTCCCGCTCCGGTAAAAAAGCTTGTCCTTTCCAATGCGGAGCCGCGAATCACAGGACGAAAGATTACCCTTTCCGACTACGAAGCGACTATTTTGGAAGTATAGATTGTTATCGATTACAAAAAGGGAAGCTGTTGTTTTATGACTGTGCAGGTTTGTCCCGGGGCAATCTGAGCCCGTGGGTACTTGCGAAAAACAAAGGAACTGCGGTTTTTCGCTTAGTATCCCCTACGTGGCGAGGTTAGCGGGAGCGTGCCCCGGAACGAACCTTGTACAGTCATAAAGAAAGTTTTATTTTTTCGATTCTAAGAATAATTCCCTAAAAAGCGTGAAGACACAGTATCTTCACGCTTTTGCCATTTTTAAAACATATTTTCCCCCTACTATAACACTCGTTAAGAGAAAAAAGACGGAGCGTCTCAAGGAGAGAAGCTTCCATAGAAAAGTGGATATAGAGGAGGAAAGAAGATGAATAAAGGGAGAAAATTTGCAGGGCTTGTTTTATCCGCGATGGTTTTCGGAGCGGTTTCCGGAGGAACTATGGTGGGAGTGAATGTTTTATCCAATCAATATCGAAATGAAGTCCTTTCCGAAACGGCGGATTCCGGAAAGACATCGTCTGATGCGGGAGTTTCAGACCGGCAGAATAGTTCGAAGGCTGAAGAGAAGAGCAGCGGGGTACAGAAGACGGCAAACGGAAAAGAGAGTACGGAGACTTCGGAAACGGTCTCCGGAATTGTAAAAGAAGCTATGCCGGAAGTCGTCTCCATCACGAATACGATTCGTTATCAGCAGTACGGCTACAATATTTTCGGAGAAAGCGGGCAACAGGAAGCCGCTGCGAGCGGTTCCGGTGTGATTATCGGAAAGAATGATACGGAGCTTCTGATTGTGACAAACAATCACGTGGTTGCCGATTCCAGTGCCTTGTCCGTACAGTTTGTGGACGGAAAGTCTTATGATGCGGAAATAAAGGGGACAGACAGCGATGCGGATCTTGCCGTTGTATCCATTCCGCTTTCTTCTTTATCCGAAGAGACGAAGAAGAGCATCAGTTACGCGAAATTCGGAGATTCGGACAGTATCAATGTCGGCGATCAGGTTGTTGCTATCGGAAATGCCCTCGGCTACGGGCAGTCCGTCACAACCGGTATCATTTCCGCAAAGAACAGGGATGTCAGTACAAAAGAGGGAAAAGAGGCAGGACTTTTACAGACGGATGCGGCAATCAATCCCGGAAATTCCGGCGGAGCGCTGCTGAATATGCAGGGAGAATTGATCGGCATCAATGTAGCGAAGTATTCCGATACCACGGTAGAAGGAATGGGGTATTCGATTCCGTCTAAGAAGGTGAAGTCGATTGTAGACGGTTTGTCCCAGAAGAAGACCAGGGAGAAGGTCAGTGCGGAAGAAAAAGGCGTAATCGGCATCCAGGGAAAGACTGTGGACAGCAGTATTGCGGAAGCCTACAATATGCCGGAAGGAATTTATGTCTTTAAGATTCTTGATCAGGCAGGAGCGGACAACAAAGCTTTACAGGAGAAGGATATTATCACAAAATTCGACGGACAGTCTGTTTCCAGTCTGGAGGAACTGTCCGGCTTGCTTTCCCGCTATAAGGCAGGGGAAAAGGTAGAGGTCACCGTACAGAGACTTTCGAACAAAGGAAAATATGTGGAAAAGACTGTTGAAGTCACGTTAGGGAAGAATACAGTAGAGACGGAGAAAAACTAAGGCATTTCTTGTGGATAATCTTTTGTTTATTCTTATTCTTCGCTGCGGGTTTATTCTTCTGCAACTCTTGACGAGATATAGTAGTAAGGTGTTTACTATAAAGGATTGTTAAAAGAGGTTCATGGATTAGCAGAAGAAGGATTACGGGATGGAGAAAGCGCATTTTAAAGATCAGGATAAGAGGAAGTCTTTCTTTAAAATGGGCTTTTTTTATTTGTTCGTTTTTGTCTTGGGCTGCGCTGTCGGTTCGGGAAATACGCTCGCAGGGGCAGAAAATCGGGAACGAACGGCGGTGCAGCTACCCTATACGAGGACGGAGGGAAGGAAAGAAGAGTTTTACGAGTTTGAAGCATATAAGAATCTGCCGTATCCCTCTTCTTATCCCAATCACTACTACGATGCTTTTCTTTTCCCGAAGGATAAGCGAAAAGAGGCTTTGGGAACCATCATCTATGTGCATGGCGGCGGCTTCGTTTCGGGAACAAAGGATATTGTGCAGGACAACCCCTATTTCTTAAAGTGGCTCCGTTCCGGTTTTCAGGTCATTTCCGTAGATTACGCCCTTGCGCCGGACTATCCTTATCCGACGGCACTGTATCAGCTTTCTTATTGCTTGCAGAAGCTTTTTGAGGAGAAAGAGAGACTCGGAATCAATACCAAAAAGTTGATCTTTGTTGCCGACAGTGCCGGAGCCAGTCTCGCGGGGCAGTTTATTCTTACACAGGTGAGTAAGAGTTATAGTAAGAAGCTGGACATTCCTTCTTTTGTTTCCAAGAAGGGCGGGAAGATTTGTGCCTTTATCTCTCTTTCCGGTTTACTGGATTGTACACGGTTTCACAAGACGGGACTTGCGGAAAATGATAAGACTTTCCTTTCCTGGGGAAGGCAATATTTTCAGGAACTGTCATTCTATAACGGGAAGAAAGCGGAGCAGACGAAACTCGAAAACTATCTTACAAAGGATTTTCCGCCCACCTTTTTAAGTGATGGCAATGTAGGCACGTTTCGTGACCAGGCAATCGATTTTAAAGAACGCTGTGTCGAACTGGGTATTCCCGTTGTGAGTTATTTTCCGGATGCTTCTCTCCCGCACGATTATGAATTACACATGGATAGTCAGGAAGCGGAGGAATCGTTAGAGAAGCAGATTCACTTTGTGAAGTTTTTGCTGTCCTGAGAGGAAAGCTTTTCAAGCCTTCTTTCCTATTGTATAATTACCCCTATGGTTAAAGACATACAGAGACAACTGAATCATGTGCAGGTACTTCTGGATGCCTTGGTATTGGGTCTTTCCTATACCCTGGCATGGTACTTTGCCATTTGGAATCCGATTTTTCCTGAGGGGCATGGTGTGCTTTCACCCAGGTTTTATTTTTCTGTCCTGATTCCTCTGATTCCGGCCTATCTTTTTCTGTATTGGCTTCTCGGCCTCTACCGACCGATGCGGACGATGCGAATCAAGGAGGCTTTTTTCCGTATTCTGCAAAGCAATTCTATAGGACTTCTGCTTTCCGCCTCCATCCTTTTTGCTTTCCGTAAAAGTGGTTATTTTGAGCATTATTCTACAAGAATGCTCGTTTTCTTTTATATTTTATCCGTCTGTATTACGACAGTGGAGCGCTACCTGCTTCGTAAGATTCTTTCTACTCTAAGAAAGAAGGGATTTAATCAGAAACATATTATTCTCGTGGGCTTTTCTTCCGTTTCGGATCGCTTTATCGACCTTTGTAAGAAAAATCCGGAGTGGGGGTACCATATCTACGGCGTAGTGGATGATTTTGCGGCTCAGGGGACTTCCTATCGCGGTATTTCCGTTGTGGGAAAGATAAAGAGTCTGGGAGAATTGCTTTCACACAACACGATTGACGAAATTGCCATTACTTTGCCGCTTGCCGCTTATGAGAAACTGCCGGGGATTGTAGCCACCTGTGAGAAGTCGGGTGTCCATACCAAGTTCATTCCGGATTATCAGGATATCATTCATTCCAAGCCGATTACGGATGATATGGACGGCCTGCCGGTGATTAATATTCGAAATGTTCCCTTAACCGATCCGGTCAATGCACTCTTAAAGCGTATCATTGATATTTTCGGCTCATTGGTGGGAATCGTTCTTTTTTCGCCTATCATGCTTCTCGTCGCAGTTCTTGTCAAATGGAGTTCGCCCGGACCGATTATTTTCAAACAGGAGCGGGTAGGACTGCACAACAGGCCGTTTTTGATGTATAAGTTCCGTTCTATGGGTGTGCAGAAGAAGGAAGAGGAAAAGAAAGCCTGGACGGTCAAGGGAGATCCGAGAGTTACCTGGATCGGAAAGATTATTCGAAAGACGTCTATCGATGAGCTGCCGCAGTTTTTCAATGTTTTAAAAGGGGATATGTCTCTGATTGGACCGAGACCGGAAAGAACGCAGTTTGTGGAGATGTTTAAAGAGCAGATTCCGCGCTATATGATTAAGCATCAGGTTCGTCCCGGAATGACAGGCTGGGCACAGGTGAACGGGTTCAGAGGAGACACTTCCATCACGGGTAGAATTCAGTGTGACCTCTGGTACATTGAGAATTGGAGTTTAGGTCTCGATATTAAGATTCTGTTTTTAACCCTATGGAAAGGTTTTGTTAACAAAAATGCCTATTAATTTTTTGCGCTTTTGTGGTATGATACTTTATCGTTTATTTCGAAAAGAAGAGGGTTCCATCGTTTGGGATATGCCTTATAAGAGATAGTTTGGGAGGTAGACTTTGGCATTAGAGCAGAATAAGGGGAGCAGACGTCCCCATGGCGAGCTACTGAAAGAGAAGACGGAAAAGGGAACAACAGAGAGAGGAAAGACAGATAAAGCAGAACTGAGCAGGGAAGAGGAAAGGAAGCAAGGCGCGTCGTCCTCTTCTTCGGCACGAATGACGGAGAGAAAGAGAAACAGTATGCGAGAGCATACGGATTCTCTTTCCGGAGAAAGGAATGCTTCCTATATCGTGACGCTTCCGGAAGAGAAGAAAGAGGGAAACCGGAAAATCGATCACCTGGATGTATTGCAGGTGAATTCCCCGCGGGATATTCAGGAAGAACTGGAGGAAGTATACAGTAAGAAGGCGGAGCGGAAGAAGTCCATTTGGAAACGGGTTCTTCTTCTTTCCGTAATCGAGATTTTGACGCTGGTGATGATTGTCTGTGCCGGATATGTTGTTCGCTATATGAATGTGAAGCCGGAAGTACAGTTCAATGTAAAGAACGTCAAAAATCAGAATATTGATGTGACCAAACAGGAACAGATGCAGGGATACTGGACGATTGCCGTTTTCGGTGTGGACAGTCGTGACGGGGGAGTCGGTAGAGGAGCCAATGCGGATGTGCAGATTATTGTCTGCATTGATCGGGCTACAGGAGCGGTAAAGCTCGCTTCCGTTTACCGAGATACGTATCTGAACCTTGCAGCAGGTTCCCGCTTTGCAAAGATTAATGAGGCCTATGCGGACGGAGGACCGGAACAGGCGGTTGCAGCCTTAAACAAGAATCTGGATCTGGATATCGAACACTATGCTACCTTTAACTGGCGTGCAGTGTCCGATGTAATCAGTATGCTGGGCGGAGTGGATATTGATATTACGGAAAAAGAATTCAAGTATATGAATGCCTACATTCATGAGACCAGTATTGAATCCAAGGTCAATGTCAAGAATCCGGCAGCGGAGTATATCAAGAAACCGGGGATGCAGCATTTGGACGGTGTACAGGCGGTGGCGTATGCCAGACTTCGTTATATGGATGATGATTTTACGAGAACGAAGCGGCAGAGAGAAGTCATTTCCCAGGTACTTGCGAAAGCAAAGCAGGCAGACCTTGCGACCTTGACCAATGTGATCGATACCGTTCTTCCGCAGATTGCCTTCAATCTGGATGTGGGCGACATTTTGGAACTGGCTAAGAGTGTAAACCGCTATAATATCGTGGGATCCGAAGGTTTCCCTTACGATCTGGATACCCAGATGATGGGAAAGAAGGGAGACTGCGTCATTCCGAAGTCTTTGGCATCCAATGTGACGAAACTCCATGCTTATCTTTTCGGGGATGAGAATTATAAGCCGAGTTCCGCGGTATGGACCTTTAGCGATACGATTGCTTCCGATTCCCAGGATTATAAGAACGGGAAGGGAGACCGCAGCAGTAAGAAGAAGTCCAAGAAGGGCGGAGACGACGAAGAGGAAAGCAGAGAGTCGAAGAAAAAGAAGAATGAGTACGGAGAATCTTCTTCCGATAAGAAGAAGGGAGAAAGCGAGTCCGTAAAGAAGGGAAAGACAAACCGAGAGACAAACGGAGACGGTAATGTCGTGGAGTCGACGAAATCCGGGGAAGGAAAACGGGAGTCGGAAGAGTCCAAGTCCGGAAAGAACACGGAAGAGTCGAAGACCAAAGAAGAACCGAAGAAGAATACGGAAGAGAGTAAGAAGACGGAAGAGTCGAAGAAGAATGATTCCGGAAACGGACGGGAAGAACCGAGTATCGGTGGCGGACCGGACAGCGCGGGCGGCGGCGAAGATAACGGCCCCGGTAATATCGTGGATTAATAGAGAATTAGAGGAATACGATGACAGTGGAGATACAAGGCAAGGAAGAAAAAGACTTTTATACGATAGGCGGGGGGATAAGTCTACTCTATCTTATTTCGCTTCTTCTGGTTTTTCCTTTCTACTATCACAATGGGTACTATGATATCTTACAGGCCAAGTTTCAGTATTTCTGGATTTCTTCTGCGGCGTACAGTGTAGTCATAGGGCTCTTTCTTCTGCTTTATGCTTTTACGCTCAGAAAAGAAGTCCGAAAGCGGATTTATTTCGCCCTTCTTTTTCGGGATGAGGAAGGAAAGAGAAAACTTCGCTTTTCATCGGATATTTTCTTCGCGGCTTTACTTCTTCTTTACCTGATTTCCATGTTGCATTCCGGATATCTTTATGAAGGATGGTGGGGAAATACGGGAAGATTTATGGGGACGCTGACCTGGCTGCTCCTTTTTCTGGATTACTTCTTCCTGACACGGTTTTATCGTTTTAGAAAAGGACATCTTCTCTTTCTTTCCGCTTCCGTTTTTTTGCAGGCAAGCTGGGGGATTAGCGATTTCTTTTTTAAGAATGTGATGCATTTCTTTGATTTGGTGGAAGATAAGTCGCTTTGGGCGACCTTTGCCGGCGGAGTGGGAAACATTAACGGATACTGCTCCTTGATGGTGAGTTATGCCGGACTTTTTGCCGGGCTTTACCTTGGAGAGAGAAAATGGCAGTGGCGCGTTCTTTTCCTTTCGCTCTATTTCTATACCGTGATTGCCTCAATCTACGGGATGAGTGACAATGTTGTTTTCGCGCTCTTTACCCTTTTCCTTGCTCTTCCCTTCTTTTGCTTTAAGAGAAAGAGCCTTTTGCTGTCCGTGATCGACCTCTATATCGTGTTTTTCCTTGCGATGAAACTGGCTGTCTTTTTCATTCCGAAAGAAAACTCGGCTTATCAGCTGGGAGGAAACAGTTTTCTTTTAGTGCTGGGACATACGGTGCTTCCTTACCTTGCGATTGTTTTCTTCGCTTTCCTTCGCATCCTTGTTTGGAAAGGCAAGGAGGAATATGGGGTGAAGGTTTATCGACCGCTGTATTTCGTTCTGTTTTTCTCTGTTCTCGGGGCGGTTTTCTTTGTCTTTTATGATGCCAACTTCTCCCATCGAGTGCAGGCGCTTACCGCTTATGCGGACTATTTTACGTTTAATGACGCGTGGGGAACCGGAAGAGGCTTTATCTGGAAGCTGGGCTTGGATTTCTTTTCGAGGAAGATGCCTTTCATAGAGCGATTCATCGGACACGGACCGGATAGCTTTTATATGATTACGAATGATTTTTACAAGGCGGAAGTCAGTCGGAGCGCATACGAAGCGATTGATAACGTACACAATGAGTACTTAAATGTGCTTCTTACATTAGGGGTACTGGGCTTACTTTGCTACCTTTTCTTCCTTTTCTCTGCTTTTCGGATTCTTTTTTCGAAAACCGAGGAAGGAGAAGAAGAGGACTTTAGCAGAACGGTGTTCCCGAGAGCCTGCGGGTTCTGCCTTCTTTGCTACGTTTCACAGGCTATCATCAATATTGCAGTGCCGATTGTGCTGCCGATTGTCTTTGTCCTCTTCTTCTTGGGACTGGGAACCAAAAAAGCGAGACCGTAAAACGGACTCGCTTTTTAAAACAGAAACTTTAAAAACAAAAGCTTTTAAAACAGAAACTTATAAATTGGATACTTAAAAAAAATCAGCGATGCAACAAAGATTCTATTCTTCCGGCTCAATCAGACCGTAGCTCTTTGCTTTTCTCTTGTAAACAACATTGACCTTTCCGCTGTCTCCGTTCTGGAAGACGAAGAAACTGTGTCCGAGAAGTTCCATCTGTAAGCAGGCTTCTTCGGGGGTCATCGGCTTCAAATCAATCTGCTTTGTGCGGACAATCTTGATCTCCTCTTCCTCATACTCTTCCGGGGCTTCCAAGAATTCCGTGGTAAAGGAAGCGGCCTGGTGTTTGGAAATCAGTTTCTCTTTGTACTTACGAATCTGTCTCTCTAAGACATCTTCTACGAGGTCAATGGACTGGTACATATCTTCCGTTGCCTCCTCGGCACGAATTACGGTACCTTTGACAGGAATGGTTACTTCGATTTTTTGCAAGTCTTTCTGGGTAGAAAGGGTTACATTGCAGGGTGTGTCCTTTTGGAAAAATTTGTCTAACTTTCCAAGCTTCTTCTCCACCATGTTTTTCAGACCCTCTGTCAGACTAATGGTTCTTCCGGTAATACTAATGTTCATAAATAAACCCTTCCTTTCTTTTTCTTTGAGAAGAAAAAACTTTCTTCTAAGTGGAGTATACCATTCTTTCAGGTAAATGAAAACACAGCATTTTCACGCCTTCTTTATTGCCAAAGAGGGGGACTAATGGTAGACTCTATGAGTTATAGATTTATACAATGCCATACGCTTGCTGTATGGAGAAGGAGTATAGAAGAATGAATCTTTTTGAAAGAATATTTGGAACGCATTCCAGTAGGGAGTTGAAACTGATACAACCGAAAGTGGATAAAATCCTTTCTTTACAGGGAACAATGGCAGCGATGTCTGATGAGGAGTTGAAAGCACAGACGGGAAAGTTTAAGGAGCGGCTCAGTGCGGGGGAAAGTCTGGATGATCTTCTTCCGGAAGCGTTCGCAACCGTACGGGAAGCTTCGAAGAGAGTGCTCGGCATGGAACATTTCCCGGTGCAGTTAATCGGTGGCGTGGTACTCCATCAGGGACGTATCGCGGAGATGCGTACCGGTGAAGGAAAGACGCTTGTCTCCACTTGTCCTGCCTATCTGAATGCTTTGGCAGGGCAGGGCGTGCATATCGTTACGGTAAACGACTATCTGGCAAAGCGTGACTCGGATTGGATGGGACAGGTACACCGTTTCCTGGGACTTACAGTAGGAACCGTTCTGAACGAGATGTCCACGGAGGAACGACAGGCGGCTTATGGCTGTGACATTACTTATGTTACCAACAATGAGCTCGGCTTCGACTATCTTCGTGACAATATGGCGATTTATAAGAATCAGCAGGTTTTAAGAGGATTAAACTACTGCATCATCGATGAGGTGGACTCCGTTCTGATCGATGAAGCGAGAACACCGCTCATTATTTCCGGTCAGTCGGGAAAATCCACGAAGCTCTATGAGCTTTGCGATATTCTGGCGAGACAGCTCGAAAGAGGAGAAGAGTCTGCGGAATTCTCTAAAATCAATGCCATCCTTGGAGAGGAAATCGAGGAGACCGGTGATTTCATCGTAAACGAGAAGGAAAAGACCGTAAACCTGACCCAGCAGGGTGTGGAGAAGGTAGAGAAATATTTTCATATCAATAACCTGGCGGATGCCGAGAATCTGGAAATCCAGCACAATATCATTCTTGCCCTTCGGGCGAACAACCTGATGCAAAGGGATGTGGACTATGTTGTGAAGGATGACGAGGTTTTGATTGTCGACGAATTTACCGGACGTATCATGAACGGACGGCGTTATTCCGATGGTCTGCACCAGGCAATTGAAGCGAAGGAACACGTGAAGGTGAAGAGAGAGTCCAGAACGCTGGCAACCATTACCTTCCAGAACTTCTTCAATAAGTTCAAAAAGAAAGCCGGTATGACCGGTACGGCACAGACGGAGGAAAAGGAGTTCCGAAACATTTACTCTATGGACGTCATCCAGATTCCGACGAACAGGCCGGTACAGAGAGTAGACCTGGACGATGCGGTATACAAAACAAAAGAAGAAAAGTTCAATGCCGTAGTGGATGAGATTGAAGCAATTCATGAAACCGGGGCACCGGTTCTCGTGGGTACCATTGCGATTGAAACCTCCGAACTGCTTTCCAATAAGTTAAAGAGAAGGGGCATCAAGCACAATGTTTTGAATGCGAAGTTCCATGAGCAGGAAGCGGCCATCATTGCGGAAGCCGGTGTACATGGGGCGGTAACGATTGCTACGAACATGGCAGGTCGTGGTACGGATATCAAGCTCGATGAAGAGGCAAGAGCAGCCGGAGGACTTCACATCGTCGGTACGGAACGTCATGAATCGAGACGTATTGATAATCAGCTCCGTGGACGTGCCGGAAGACAGGGCGATCCCGGACAGTCCCAGTTCTTCATTTCTCTGGAGGATGACTTGATGCGTCTCTTCGGATCGGAACGGCTTATGGGGATGTTCGAAGCCCTCGGGGTTCCCGATGGAGAACAGATTCATCATAAGATGCTTTCCAACGCGATTGAGAAGGCACAGGAGAAGATCGAGTTGAATAACTACGGTATTCGTGAGAATCTTCTAAAGTATGACGAAGTCAACAACGATCAGAGAGATGTCGTCTATGCAGAGAGAGAAAAAGTGCTGGAGGGCGACAATATGCGTCCGCTCATTACGCGCTTTATTACCGATATCGTAGACTTCTATGTGAACGAGAATATAGTAGACAGCGACAGCCCGAAGGACTGGGATTTCCAGGGGTTAAATGACACTCTGATGCAGATTATTCCGCTAGGAAAGCTGAAGTTCACGGAAGAGGAATATGCAAACATGACGCGGGATGAACTCGCGCAGAATCTGAAGGAGAAGGCTATCCGTCTTTATGAAGAGAAGGAAGCGGAGTTCCCGAATCCGGAACAGATGCGTGAAGCGGAGCGTGTCATCCTCCTGAAGGTGATGGATCAGAAGTGGATGAGCCATATTGATGATATGGATATCCTCCGTGACGGAATCGGCTTGCAGGCGTATGGACAGAAGGATCCGCTCGTAGAATACAAGATTGCGGGCTATGAGATGTTCCAGGAAATGATGCGGAGCATCCAGGAAGAGACGGTGCGCGTACTTTACCAGATTAAACTGGAAGAGAAAGTAGAGAGAGAACAGGTGGCGAAGCCGCTTGCAACAAACCGGGACGAGTCCGCTGTGAGAGCGCCGAAGACCAGAGAGGGAAGGAAGATTTATCCGAATGATCCCTGCCCCTGCGGTTCGGGAAAGAAGTACAAGAACTGTCACGGAAAGAACATTTTCCAGAAAGAACAGTAGAAGAGAAAGGAGCCGCTGTGATTGAGTTTGACCAATTTAAGGCAGAGCTGAATACGAAGTCCGAGCCGTTAAAGCAATTAGAGCAGGCTCTGGATCTTGAAAATAAAAAGAAACGTATTCTGGAGCTCGACCGCATGATGGAAGAGCCGGATTTCTGGTCGGATGCGGAGCAGGCCAACAGGCTTTCCACGGAAGACCGTCATCTGAAAGATGAGGTGGAAGGATTTCACCGTTTGCAGCAAAGTTATGAGGATATTGATGCCCTGATTCAGATGGGACGGGAGGAAGAGGATGCGTCCGTGATTCCGGAGATAAAGACCCTCCTTGAGGAGTTTTCTGCGGAGCTGGATAACATGAATACCACGCTGCTGCTCTCCGGTGAATATGACAGCATGAATGTCATTCTGCGCCTGAATGCCGGAGCCGGAGGAACAGAGGCAAACGACTGGGCGGGGATGCTGTACAGGATGTATACGAGATGGGCGGAGCGACATGGATTTTCCGTGAAGATTCTGGATTATCTTGATGGGGATGAAGCAGGGATTAAGTCTGTTACCATGGAAGTGGTAGGAGAATATGCCTACGGGTATCTCCGGTCGGAGGCGGGAATTCACCGCCTGGTTCGTATTTCCCCGTTTAACGCGCAGGGAAAACGGCAGACTTCGTTCGTCTCCTGCGATGTTATGCCGGATATTGAAACGGATATCGATATCGAAGTGCGGGATGAAGATGTCAAGATGGAAGTTTTTCGGGCATCCGGTGCCGGTGGACAGCATATCAATAAGACGTCATCCGCGGTGCGCTTAATTCACATTCCGACCGGAATCGTTGTAGCGTGTCAGGAAGAGCGTTCTCAGTTACAGAATAAGAATAAGGCGATGCAGATGTTAAAGACAAAGCTTTATCTCAGAGAGAAGGAAGAACAGGAAGCGCGTCTTGCGGGAATTCGGGGAGAAGTCAAGGAAAACGGTTGGGGTTCTCAGATTCGTTCCTATGTTTTACAACCCTATCGGATGGTGAAAGATCTTCGTACCGGAGAAGAAAGCGGGAATACGGATGCGGTGCTGGACGGCGATATAGACCGTTTTATTACGGCATATCTGAAATGGATGCAACTGGGCTGTCCGGATCGAAAAGTGAGTGGAAACGAGTAGAAAGGGGATAGGATGAAGATTGCAATCATGGGATTCGGCACGGTCGGATCCGGTGTGAAGGAAGTGCTGGAGTTGAATCGGGCACAGATCGAGAAGAAGGGGGGAGAGAAGATTGAAATCAAGTATATTCTTTCCCGCCACGAGCATATTCAGGGCGTTCCGGATGAACTGATTACGACGGATTTTGCAACGATTGAAAACGATCCGGAAGTAGAGCTTGTTGTGGAAGCTATCGGCGGGATTCATCCTGCCTATGAGTATATCAAGAGCTGCCTGGAGAAGGGAAAGCATGTGGTCAGTTCCAACAAGGCGGTTGTCGATGCCTGCGGTTCCAAACTGGTGCGAACTGCGAAGGAACACGACCGGAATTTCTACTTTGAGGCCTCGGTTGGGGGCGGGATTCCGGTTATCCGAACCCTTTATCATAACTATGCGGGGGAAAATGTCACGGAAATCACCGGCATTTTGAATGGAACCAGTAACTTTATCCTCAGTAAAATGAAGGACGAGGGCTCCACTTTCGCGGAAACGCTGAAAGAGGCGCAGCGCCTCGGCTATGCGGAGAAGGATCCTTCCGCGGATGTGGACGGATTCGATACCTCGAGGAAGACGGCGATTCTGCTTTCGATGTCGTCCGGAATGCGTTGTCGACATGAAGATATCTATACGGAGGGAATCCGCAATGTATCGGATATCGACATGGCGTATGCGAGAAAAATGGGATACCATATCCGCTTGCTCGGTTCGGTGGAGACAGTGGAAGAGCAGTATTTTGCTTATGTTGCGCCCATTATGGTCGGAGAAGACGATCCGCTTTATTTTGTTAACGGCGTGTACAATGGGATACGAATCGTGGGAAACTGTCTTGGCAATACGATGCTCTACGGGAAGGGCGCGGGAAAACTTCCGACAGCCAGTGCGGTAGTTTCCGATATTATTGCGGCGGCAAGGCACAAGGATCATTTCCAGGGCATCGGCTGGTCGGAGAAGATGCTTACCATCGAGCCGATGGGAGCCAACGCCTTTCGCTATTTTCTCCGTATAGAAGGCACGGCACAGGGAATCGAAAAAGACCTGTCCGCGTTCTTCTTATCCGAAGGCGAAACGCTCAGTCCTGTGGTTTTGGACGGCAGGACGGATGAGTTTGCCCTTGTCTCCACCCTTCTTTTTGAAGAAGATTTCCTGGAACGGTTACAAGCCTTTGAGGAAGCTAGCGGACGCAGGGTGTTTCACTTTATTCGTGTAAAGAAAATGTTGGAAGACTAAGTAAGATGGGCTGAGAAAAGAATCTTTTTCTTTTTGAAGCCTATTTTTGTCAGCTGCCTTATCTTTCCTTTCCGTTGCCTTTTCTCTTCGCTAAGAGAGAAAGCGCGGAAATGGAAAGACTAAGCTTTTCGTATGACGGTGTATCGATATCGTATGACGGCATATCCCGTGGCGACGGAAAGACCGGAAGAACGTGCGGTTTCAAAGGGGAAAAATGGGAAAAATAGAAGTTTTTGACAGTAACGGAGAAGAGGAAACCTTTCGCTTTGCAGAGGAACTCGGAAAGAGAGCCAAAGGAGGAGAGATTTACTGCCTGGAAGGGGACCTGGGAACGGGAAAGACGGTTTTTGCGAAAGGGTTCGCACGAGGACTCGGTGTGCAGGAAGTGGTGGATTCTCCCACATTCAATATTGTGAAAGAATACCGCGGAAGAGTAACGCTCTATCACTTTGATGTTTATCGTATAGAGGACTATACGGAATTACAGGAAATCGGCTTTAGCGATATGCTGTATAGCGGCGGTGTCTCTCTCATTGAGTGGGCGAGTCAGGTAGAGGAAGAGATTCCTGAAGAGGCCAAATGGATTACGATAGAGAAAGATCTTGAAAAAGGATTTTCTTATCGAAAAATAGAGATAGGAGAAAGAAGGAAATAAAGAATGATTACTTTGGCGATAGACGCTTCCGGAAGAGTGGCGGGTGTGGCGCTTATGCAAGATGGCGAGCTTCTCTCGGAACTTACTCTTTGTTTAGGACTTACGCACTCCGAAACTTTGCTTCCTGCCACGGTGTCCCTTCTTTCCGCGTGCAATCTGTCTATAGAGGAAGTGGATTTGATTGCGGTAGCGAAGGGGCCCGGCTCTTTTACGGGACTTCGGATTGCTGCCGCGACGGCAAAGGGGCTTGCCATGAAAAACGGAATTCCGCTACTCGGCATCAGTACCCTGTCCATGTTGCAGGAAAATCTTTCCTTCCTGCCGCTGCCGATTCATGTTCTCTTAGATGCCCGAAAAGAGCAGGTCTATACGGGCTCTTACCTTCAGGGGGACCTCCTTCGTGAAGAGCGGGCCTGCCCGCTTTCCGAGCTTCTTCACTTTGCAAAAGGTCTTACAGGAAAGCAGGTTTTTATGGGAGACGGCGTCCTCAGGTATCGGGAGGAGATTCTCTCCGCTTTAGGGGAAGAACGGGCCATTTTCCCGTCCGCACCTTCTCTTCTCCAACGGCCCTCCTCCCTGGCTTTCCTTGCGGAGAAGGCATGGAAGGAAGGAAAGCGGGAAGCTTTCCATCTGGAGTACTTACGGAAACCGCAGGCGGAGAGGGAGAAGGAAAGAGGCGATTTGAAAGATTTTCAGATTCTCAAAGAAGAAGATGCGGAGAAGATTGGAAGAACGGAAGATCACCTTGCTGCGAAGAACTATCCCGTCTGATTTTTCCGATTCGTTTTTCGGGAGAGGCAATACCGATTCGGGTAGTGGAGGGAGAGAGGTAATCGCGGTTCAGGCATTGGAGGGAGATAGGCAATAGCGGTTCAGGTATTGGAGGAAAAGAGACCATGCCGGGTCAAGCGTTGGAGGATGAGGAACAATGCAATTTCGGGCAATGGAAGAAAAGGATTTGGAAGAAATATGCAAACTGGACCGGGATATTTTTCGCTCCATGGCATATAGTGAAAGGGATTTTCGCCATGCAATGGAGGGAAAGTTCGATCGAACACTGGTTTTACAGGAGGATACAAAGATTCTTGCTTACGGCATTCTCCGCATTCTTGGCGTGGAAGCGGAACTGGAAAGCATTGCGGTGCGGGAGACGGAAAGAGGAAAAGGCTACGGTAAGAGGATGCTTTCCATATTTTTGAACATGGCGGAAGAAGCCGGAGCGGGAAAAGTCTTTTTGGAAGTACGGGAAGGAAACGCTGCCGGGAAAGCCTTATATGAGGGAATGGGCTTTCGTGCTTTTGGAAAAAGAACAGCCTATTATCGGGATCCGGTAGAAGATGCGATTCTGATGGAAAGGACGATAGGATAATGTTGGAAGTTTGTTTACTGGGAACGGGCGGAATGATGCCGCTTCCTAAGCGTTGGCTGACGAGTTTGATGGCGCGCTGTAACGGATCCAGTCTTTTGATTGATTGTGGAGAAGGAACGCAGATTGCCATGCGGGAGAAGGGGTGGAGTCCTTATCCGATTGATACCATTTGTTTCACCCATTATCATGCAGATCATATTTCGGGACTTCCGGGGATGCTTCTCAGCATGGGAAATGCGGAACGGACGAAGCCGGTTCGCCTGATTGGCCCCAAAGGACTAAAGAGGGTGGTGGACGGACTAAGGATGATTGCGCCGGAACTTCCCTTTTCTCTGGAATATCATGAACTTTCGGAAGAAGTGGAAAAGATTGCTTTGGAGAGTTTTCAGATTGAAGCTTTTAAAGTGCAGCACAGTATTCCCTGTTACGGTTATCGTCTGACGATTCCGAGGAAGGGAAAGTTTTCCGTGGAGAGAGCGGAAGCGGAAGGGATTCCCGTGCAGTGCTGGAACCGTCTGCAACATGGGCAGAGCGTACAGTTTCAGGATCGGCTCTTTACCCCGGACATGGTTATGGGGGAAGAGAGGAAAGGAATTTCCGTCGTATACTGTACGGACACGAGACCGGTTCCGCGTATTAAAGAGATGGCAAGAAAAGTGAACCTGTTTATCTGTGAAGGAATGTACGGAGAAGAGGATAAGGCGGCAAATGCAAAAAAACATAAGCACATGACCATGGAAGAAGCGGCCATACTGGGTAAAGAAGCGGAACCGGAAGAGATGTGGCTCACGCATTACTCTCCTTCCGAACTGTATCCGGAACAGTATAAGGACCGCTTTAAGGACATCTTCCCGTTAAAGTTTGCGCGGGACGGCTGGAGTAAAGAATTGGTCTTTGAAGATTGAGAGGGAAAGATGCAGGATGTTTTACTTTTGGGGATAGAGACAAGCTGTGACGAAACTGCGGCAGCACTGGTCAGAAACGGCAGAGAAGTGCTCTCCAACGTGATTTCATCACAGGTTGCGATTCACGCGGAGTTTGGCGGAGTCGTGCCGGAAATTGCCTCTCGAAATCATCTGGAGAAGATAGATGAGGTGATACGCCTTGCGATGAAGGAGGCGGAGGTCTCCTTTTCGGATTTGGACGGGATTGCTGTAACGGTCGGACCGGGACTGGTCGGTGCGCTTTTGGTGGGCGTTTCCTATGCGAAGGCACTGGCGTATACGCTGTCCAAACCGCTCGTTCCGGTACACCATATTGAAGGACAT